>CASFUJ010000014.1 GCA_949297645.1 uncultured Desulfovibrionaceae bacterium | reverse complement strand
CCTCGACGCCTCAAACGACAGCTTCGACGGCCCCGTGAAATACTCGGACGTCTGGAACCGTCCGGCCTTCCGTCTCGTGGCCGACGACATCGACGGCAACAAGGTGAAAAGCTACTACCTGCGCGACGCCTTCTTCCAGCGTACCGACAACCTCGTCTTCACGGACAAGGGCCGCGGGGACATCGACTGCTTCATCGGCCGCGCCCCGACCTTCATCTCCATTCTGGAGGACAGCTTCCTCAACCGCCTGGCCATGCCGAAATTCGGTACGGAAGTGCAGGGCTCGCACTTCACCTCCTTCCCCTCCGTCATGCCGAACATGGCCTTCCATTCCCCCGACCCCACGGCTCCTTTCGGCGGCCTCATGCGCGGCTTCGGGCGTGAACAGGTGACCAACCGCCGCGGCGAGAGACTCACCTCGTCGGAAGGTCTCGTCATCCGCGGCAGTTATGTGGACTGGAAGAAAGGCCGCATCGTCATTCCGCCCTCCGGCCTGTTCTACACCTCGCGCAACGCCCGCAACGTGCGCGCCCTGAACGGCGAAACCTTCTACATGCTGGGCCGCCGCGCCTATATCGCCACCTTCGAATCCACGACCTTCACCCGCCGCAACTTCGACATCGATTTCTGGCGCGTGCAGCCCGACGCCAGCCAGCATCCCATCTACTGGCAGGACCAGCCCCTCGGCGTGAACAACAAGGTCCTGCGCTTCACCGAAAGCCACCTGCTCGACGACAGACCCATGGCGCAAATCAACGTGGTGAAGTACTCGGGCAACAACTTCGGCGCCCCCTTCGAACTTGCGCAGGGCCTCAGCCGCGCGCAGGGCGACCGCTACTACCTGCACGACCGCTTTGCTGAAGGCGCTACCTGGATTGAACCGGAATTCGTGGGCGAGACGTATGTGCGCGTGAAGAGCTTCGGCACTCCCGCCATAAAAAACGTGCAGTACACCTACGACAAGCCCGTGCGCGCCCTCCTCGCTCCCGGCGAAGAAACGGCCGTCGGCAAGAACCATACCCTGAAACTCCTTGCCTTCGATGAAGAGGCCGGTACGTCCACCGTGGAAATCCGCAGGAACGACGGTTCGCTCATCGAAACCAGAACCCTCGGCCCGCTCACGGCAGAAACCCGCGCCTTCCTGCCTCAGCATCAGCGTGTGGTGAACTCCCTCCAGTTCCAGTTCGACGAAGGCAAAAACAAGGTGCTTGCCGAAATGGACGTGAAGACGCCCTTTGAAAAGGGCAAGGCCGCTTTCTACACCTATATCCATTTGAAAACGCTCGAAAGCGACACTCCCTATGAGGGCGACCCCCGCTTCATGGTACGGCCCGACGTGTGCGGACACTGCTACCAGCTCAACGAAGTGCTGCTGGACAACCCCGAACCCATCATTCTCGACAGGGAGCATCCCCGCTTCGACGGTCCTCTCATGGCCGACGGCAAGCCCCAGTTCAGCATCGTCATCGACAGCTTCGACGGAGAAATGATTCACGCCTGGCACATCGAGACCAACTACCGCAAACGCGTGTTCAAGAGCGCCAACCTCGCCTTCCAGCCGCGCAACAACATCGATGTGCTCATGGGCGTGAACGGCACCATCGAAGGCTTTCTGCGTGCCTCGCTCATGGAACGCTCCGCCGGGCAGGAATACTGGCGCACCGGCACGCATCCTCATCCTGAACGCGGGCTCGACGCATGGCTTGCCCGCAAGTTCCAATAGCACAGGCAGGTACCATCATGAATATTCCCTATGAGGAGCGCCGCCGCTCTTTTCTGAGCTGCCTCTACAGCATGCAGGAATCCCTGCCCGGCCTGCTGGCCATGTTCTTCATCGCCCTGTTTTCCAACAATCTCGCGGGGTCCCCGAATCCCCTGACGCTGGAAAACCTGTTCGCCTGGCTCGATGCCGTCATCGGCCCGGTCAACCATCAGCCGCTCTTTCAGATTCTGAACTCCAACTTCGTGTGGAACCCCTTCCTCGTCGGTCTCATCATCGGCAACGTCTTCGGCGTGCCGGACTCATGGAAGCGCGGACTTTCCTATATCCATACGCTCATGCCTCTCGGCATCATCATGCTGGCGCCGCACTTTGTCTTCAGCCATGCGGAAAAGGCCGGAATGTCCCTCATCGCTCTCGCCTTCTCCGTCATGCTGCTGACCGCCGTCATCACCATGCTGCTCGGCAGGCTCCTGCGCATGGACGACCGCTTCTACTCCACCATAGCGGGCGCCCTTTCCACCGGCGACCCCCATGTGGTGGCCATCCTCATGCCCATGCTGAAATCCAAGGGCGGGCAGGTCATCAATGCCCTCGGCAGTATTCTGCTCTTCGGGCTTGTCGCCTCCTTCCTGCTGCCCCTTCTCGGCCATGCCCTCGGCATGGAAGACAAGGCCTTCGCCGTGCTTTCCGTGTTCGGCATAGGCAACACGGGGCAGATGTTCAACGCGGCCTTCGGCTACAGCTACGAGGCCGGGCACTGGGCGCATTACTTCGAAGCCGTGCGTCACGCCCTCATGCCCGCAGGCTTCCTGTTCGTGTTCTTCGTCATGTTCATCCGCGCCCGCATCTACCGGGACGATAAGAACGTGACGGCCACGCGCGCCCACAACAGCCTGCCCCTCTTTATCATCGTCTTCATCATCGCCTGGATTGTCGTGCAGTTCCATGTGGTGAAGGAACCGGCCCATCTCGCCGTCTTCGAACTGGTGAAGTGGGACTTCTCCCTCGCGGCCGCCGCCCTCGGCCTTTCGCTTCCCCTGCGCGAAATCGCCCGGTGGGGGCTGCGCGGCGTGGTTCTCGCCTTCACCTCCGGCATCATCCGCCTCGTGGTGCTCACGCTCTGCCTGCTTGCCGCCGCCCACTTCCACTTCCCGCTCTTCTGAGGAGAAAAACCATGCGTCAATCCCACACCACCGACGATACCGGCTTCAACTACATGGACAACTCCGGGCAGGAAGAGCACGACCGCGACATGGTAGGCATCATCCTCGCCGTCGCCTTCATGGTTCTTGCCGTCCTCTTCCAGCGTACGGGCCTGCTCTAATCTCCCTCTTTCCGAACAGAGCACTCATTTCTGTCGGATTCTCCAACCCGGCCGGGACCTTCACCCGGCCGGAACCCCAAAAACAAAATGTCCTGCGCGCCGCCCGCTTCCGACGCCGGGTGCGGGACGTTTTCAAGGAACGCCACCATGACAGGCATCACGTTCTACCTTCACATGCTGTTCGCCCTGCTTCTCTTCTGGGCCACGGCAACAGCCATCTACATGGGCGTGTTCCACGCCCACAGGCCGGAACGCAGTCAGGGACGCAGACACCTCTGCCTCGTCTTCTCCTCGCTGCTGTCCTTCGTCGTCTGCTTCTTCATGTATTCCTGGTCCTATCTCAGCTGGTAAACACCAAAGGAGTATTCCTCATGAAAGCCTCTCTTCTCTCCGCCCTCGCTCTGGCTCTCTGCCTCTCCTTCTCCTCCGCCGCTCTTGCCTCCGATGAAGGCATCAACGTCAACACCGCCACGCAGGAAGAGCTCGCCTCCGTGCCCGGCCTGAACGCCGACCTCGCCAAAGCCATCGTCGAATACCGCAGCGACATGGGCGATTTCATGTCCATCGACGAACTGGCCGACGTGCCCGGCATGAACAAGGATGCTCTCGAGCAGGCCAAGCAGGTTCTGCGCGTGGACGCCATTTCCGGCGCAGAGTGCAACTGCTGATATCCCCCCCTGCCTCCACGAAAAAGGCGGCCGGAAAACTCCGACCGCCTTTTTCTGTTCTTTTTCTTTTCCGCGCCGCTCCGGCAGCGCCCGCCTGCAAAGGCGTCGCCCGCAAACCTGCCGTGGGGAAGAGGGACGGGTCAGCAAAAAACGCCTGCACAAACGAAAGGCCGCGACACGGCCGCCCCTCTCCGTCTGCCTTCCGAAAAAAGACGGGGCCGGAACCGGGGCCGCGAGTTCATGAAAGAAGCGGCCCCGCCCGGAACACGGCTGTTTTCCGGCTCAGCGGAAAAGGAACCGCAGGAAGCGTAAAAACGCCTCTGCCGGGCCCCGGCCCGCGGAACACGCCGTATATCCCGCCTCCTTCCGGAACGACAAAGCCTCCCGCACCCTCACGCCCGGGAAACAGGCACGGCTTTCAGCGAATGTTTCAGGGCCTTTTCGATGTTCACGTCCACAAACTGTCCCGGGCGTCCTTCCCCTTCGGGCATGCGCACGTTCACCATGTCGCCCCACACGTCGCGGCCCTGCCATTCGTTGCCGCCCTCGCTCTGCCTTGCGCTCGGCGCTTCCAGAAGCACGTCCGTCACAAGGCCCACGCGGGTGCGCAGCCACGCCTCGGCACGCTCGTTCTGAAGGCTCTGGAGCCTCTCGAGGCGCTCAAGCTGCACTTCGTGCGGAATCTTGAACGGCATGGCCGAAGCTCTGGTGCCGGGCCTGTCGGAATAGCAGAAGGAGAAGCTCGACATGAAGCCGCAGCTGTCTATGGCCTTCAGCGTATCCTCGAATTCCTCTTCCGTCTCCGACGGGAAACCCACGATGAGGTCGGTGGAGAGGGCCATGTCGGGGCGCGCCTTCCGCAGGCCCTCCACCACGGAGAGATAGCGCTCCATGGTGTAGCCGCGGCCCATCTTTTTCAGCATGGAATCGGAGCCGGACTGAAGCGGCAGGTGCAGGCGCGGACAGAGCTGGGGCAGTTCGGCGAACATGTCGATGGTTTCCTGCGAGAAGTCGCGCGGATGGGCGGAGACGAAGCGTATGCGGCGAAGGCCCGGAATGGCCGCCACCTGACGCAGAAGCTCGGGAAAACTCGTGCCGTCCCCGCTTTTGTCGTTGCCGAAGACGTTGACGTTCTGTCCGAGCAGCGTGATGTCGCCCGCGCCGCGCGCCACCCATGCGCGGCACTCGTCGAGCACGGCCTTCGTGGAGCGGGATTTTCGCGGCCCGCGCGTGTAGGGCACGATGCAGTAGGCGCAGAAGTTGTCGCAGCCCTGCATGATGTTCACATAGGCCACGGGTGTGACGCCCTGCTGCTCCGGCAGGCCGGAGGCGTCCACAAGGCAGGGGTCGCGGTCGGGAAACACGTCGGTGAAATCAAGGTAGGAGAGCCTGAGCTTCGGCTCGTGCAGCAGGCGGATGAAGGCTTCAGGCACAGAGGCCACGCCGTCGCTTCCGGCCACAAGGCGCACCTGCGGGTGACGGCGCATGAGCTCCTCGCCGAGCTGCTGGGCCACGCATCCGGCCACGCCCACCACGGCGCGGGGGTTGGCGCGCTGTACGCGACCGAGAGCGCTGTACACCTTCTGCTCCGGCTTCTCCCGCACGGAACAGGTGTTCAGAAACACCACGTCGGCCTCTTCCAGCGGCTTTTCCTCGAAGCCTGCGCGCATGAGCGCGCGCTCCACCCACAGAGAATCGTTGACGTTCATCTGACAGCCGAACGTGATGCAGTGAAATCCGCTCTTGCCCATCGTATCTCCTGAAAAAACATGAACCGGCACGCTTCGGGAAAGCGTCCTTTTTTGCGGCGTCGCCACGGGCCGCCGTTTTCAACCATGGCGACAGGATACGCCCCATCGCCGTCCGCTCCGTACCGCCTTCGCCCGGAAAACACCGGAATACCGCGCCGCGGAAGGCGACGCCCGGCCCGCGCTTCTGAGACTTCCGCCGCACGGGACCGCTTTGAACGCGCTCCGTACCGCCTTCGCCCGGAAAACGCCGGGATACCGCGCCGCGGAAGGCGACGCCCGACCCGCGCTTCTGAGACTTCCGCCGCACGGGACCGCTTTGAACGCGCTCCGTACCGCCTTCGCCCGGAAAACGCCGGAATACCGCGCCGCGGAAGGCGACGCCCGGCTCCTCCGCCTGACGTGACGCCCGGTTCCTCCGCCCGGGGTCATGGCGGAGGCGTTCTTCTTTCCCCGCAGACGCCGCGATGACGGAAGGCCGACGCCTCCGGAACTATGCGTTACGAAGGGAAGCGCCCTCCGGGGCCCCGGCGGAAGCGCTCTGCGCCCCTTCCCCCGCCGGAGGGGGCGCAGCCCTCCGGAAATGCCGCTTCCCGGCAAAACACCGAACTTCGCCCGGCGAGCGTCGCCTCCGCGCGCGCCGCCTTTCGCGCCCTTCCGGGAGCGCCTTCTACCGCGCCTTCTCCATACCGAAAAAGCGCCGCGTATTCTCGCCGGTGAGCGTCCACAACTCTTCCGTACTCATGGAAAGTTCCGCGGCAAGGCACTCGGCCGTGAACACGGTAAGCGCGGGCTCGTTGGTTCTGCCGCGCCAGGGCTGCGGCGCAAGATAGGGACAATCGGTCTCAAGCATGAGTCTCTCTGGCAGCACTTCGTGCAGCGCCTCGCGTACCTCGACGTTGGCCTTGAACGTGGAGGCTCCGCCGAAAGCGATGTGCCAGCCGCGTTCCATGATCTGCCGCGCCCGCATGCTGTCGCCGCCGAAGCAGTGCCACAGAAGCGGCCGGTTCCGCATACCCTCCTCGTCCAGGATGGCGAACACCTTGTCCCAGGCGTCGCGGGAATGGATGACTACGGGCTTGTCCAGCTCCTTCGCCAGACGAAGCTGCCTGCGGAACCACGGCTCCTGCAGCGCGGAGGGAGAATAGCCTTCCTCGTAATGATAATCCAGTCCGATTTCGCCCACGGCCCGGATGAGGGGGTCGTTTTTCACCGCGTCCACAAGGCGTTCCCATTCCTCTTCGTCCGCATGAAGCACGTCCTCGGGATGCAGGCCGCGGACGAAACAGAGATCCGGAGCCTTGGGCAGAGCGGCGGCCGCCTCGAGAAGAAGGTTCCTGTTGGCGGCGTAGCGTTCATGCTGAAGAAACATGTGCACTATAAGTGAGACGCCGGAAGAGGCGGCGCGCTCCAGCATGCCGGAAAGGTCGGGCAGAAGGCGCTCGTCGTCGAGATGGGCGTGACTGTCCGCGCCGGTGAAAGGCAGGCCGAGGCTCTGAGGCAGCGGCCGCGGTTTATGGGAAGACATGTTTTATTCCTCTCCCCGGCCCGCCAGTTTGCGCATAACGTCCTGCCACACGGCTTCCGGGTCAATGTTCTTCATGCAGTCGAAATGTCCCTTCGGACACGCCTTGTGTCCGTGCAGTCCGCAGGGACGGCAGGGGACGTCCGCCTCCAGCACGCTGCTCAACTCTCCGCGGGGGGCAAAGCCGAGAGCGCGCACCGTGGGCCCGAACAGCGCCGTCACCGGCGTGCGCTGCGCCCAGGCAAGGTGCATGGGGCCGGAATCGTTGGTGACGTAGTCATCCAGCCTGCCGAGCACGGCGGCCAGAGACAGCAGGGAGGTTCTGCCGGAAAGATCCAGAAAGCGCGCTTCGTCGCCGCGAACGCCCGCAAGCGCCCGCACCTTTGCCGCCGTCTCTTCCTCGCCGGGGCCCGCCAGCAGCACGACGTTCACCCCCTCCTTCAGCGCACGACGCAGAATAAAGGCAAAGCCTTCCGGCGTCCAGCGCTTGGTGGGCCAGACCGAACCCGGATGCAGCCCGATGGTCGCTCCCGCAGGAAGAGGGGAAAGAAGCGCCTGCGCCTCTTCACGCGCACGGGCGGGCAGCACCAGCTCCGGCCAGTGCAGCGATTCCTCCTCCCTTACGGCGCGGGGCATGTCCAGCGCCTCGCACAGAAGCAGCAGACGCTCGATTTCCTGAAGCTCCCGGAAGCGGCGGCTCACGCGGCGCGTGAACACGAAACGGGAGAGCGCGGCCTCGCTGTAGCCCACGCGCACCGGCGCGCGGCTTGCCAGGGCCATGTACGAACTTCTCAGGCTGAGATGAGCATCCACCCAGATATCGTACGTTCTCCGCGCGATCTCACGCCCCTGCCGCCATACGGCGGCAGGGCCCTTCTCGCGGCCGCGCTTGTCGCAGGCATAGACATGGGAAAGTTCCGGCTGTTCCTCATACAGGGAGGCAAGCCCGCCCCGGACGTAGAAATCCACCTCCGCCCGAGGCCACGCGGCCTTCAGCGTGCGGATGAGCGGCAGAGTAAGGACGGAGTCTCCCAGAAAAGCGGTGTTCCATACGGCGATACGCATGACATCCTCAGCAGATGCGGGGCAGCTGCGCCCCTTCCAGCATGGAAAGGAGCCTTGCGCCGCCCATGAAGGTGCGAAGCTCCACGCGGGGCTTTTCCGCTTCCACTATGCGGCCGACAATGGCGGCCTCGGCGCCGAACTCGCTCTCTTTCATGACGGCAAGGGCCGCCTGCGCCTTTTCGCGGGGCAGGATGCAGATGAGCTTGCCCTCGTTGGCAAGATACAGAGGGTCGAGCCCGAGCACGTCGCAGCCTGCGCGCACGCTCTCGTGCACGGGCACGGCCGCCTCCTCCACCACGCAGCCCACGCCGGACTGCTCGGCGATTTCGTTGAGCGTGGTGGCAAGCCCTCCGCGCGTGGGGTCGCGCAGCACGTGGATGTCGCCCACTTCGGTGATGAGCCGCTCCACCATGCGGTTCAGGGGCGCGCTGTCGCTCGCGACGTCCGCGGCAAAGGAAAGATTGTCGCGCCGGGCCATGACGGTGAGGCCGTGGTCGCCCATGGCGCCGCTCACAAGCACCGCATCCCCGGGCCTTGCCGCATGACCGGAAGGCGCGGGAGAAGCAAGCACCTCGCCCACGCCCGCGGTGGTGATGAACATTTTGTCGCACGCGCCCTTCGGCACCACCTTGGTGTCGCCCGTCACGATGGCAACCCCCGCCTTTTCTGCGGCACGGGCCATGTCCGCCGCCACCCTTTCCAGAATATCAAGCTCCAGTCCTTCCTCAAGAATGAAGGCGCAGGAGAGATAGCGCGGGCGCGCCCCCAGCATGGAAACGTCGTTCACCGTGCCGTGCACCGCAAGGGAGCCGATGCTGCCGCCGGGGAAGAACAGCGGCGTCACGGTGTAGCCGTCCGTGCTCATGGCCACGGGACCGGAAATGTCGAGAAGCGCCGCATCGTCCATGCGGCGCAGTATGCCGTTGTCGAAATGCCGGAGAAACACGTCGGCAATGAGCCTCTGCGACGCCCTGCCGCCGCTGCCGCTGTCGAGAAGAATCTTCATATCTGGCCCTGAAAAAAGGATGGAAGAAAAAACGCCGCCCGCTTCCGGGAAATGCCGGACGACACGCCGCCCCGTCCGGAGACTCCCTGTCGAAGGTCGAAGCGTCCGCAACACCGTCGGACACGCCGCCCCGCGCGGAGAAAAAACAAGTCCGTGCCGGTCACCAGACTTGCGGCCCCCGCGCCGCCCCGCATGGAGGAAAATGCCGCTTTGCAGGGCCGCAAGGCTCCCGGAGCACGCCTTTTCCCGAACATCCGTCGCTACGGCGCGTTCAACGCGCGAAATGCAACCCTAGCACAAAAGCGCGCAAAAAAAAACGCCCGGTCCCCCTCCCCGCGCGGGAGGGAAACCGGGCGCGGATCCGCATCATTTACCGCATGACCGCAGGCAGCCAGGTGGAAAGCGGGGGGAAGGCAATGAGCAGAACAATCACGACGGCAAGTCCGATGATGAAGGGAATCGACGCCCGGAACATGGCTCCCAGCGGGATGCCTGCCACGGACTTCATGACAAAGAGGTTGATGCCGAAGGGAGGCGTGATGGAGGCCATGTTCATCATGATGACCATGAGCACGCCGAACCAGATGAGGTCCCAGTGGAACATGTGGGCGATGGGCACGAAAATGGGCACGCACACCAGCATGAGCGGCATGGCGGGCACGAAGCAGCCGAGGAAAAGCAGCACCACGATGATGGCCGTCATGGTGGCCCAGCCGGGCATGCCCATGGCGCCGATGCTGCCGGCGAGGATGGACGGAATACGGCTCAGTGTCATGAGGTAACCGAGCACCGTGGCGCCGGTAAGCACCGTAAAGGACATGGTAATATACTTCGAGGCGTCGTTCAGGCTGGCGATGAATTTCTTCATGGTGAAACGACGGAGGAAGAGCGCGATGATGAGCGTGCCCACCGAGCCGATGGCTCCGCCCTCCGTGGCAGTGAACATACCCGCATAGATGCCGCCGATGACGAGAATGAACAGGAGCAGTATGGGAAGCGCCGAGACGAGGGAGCGCACGCGCACATCAAGAGGCATCTTTTCCACCGTGGGCGCAAGGGAAGGCTTGCGCGCCACCATGAGCCATATCGTCAGGCAGTACACCACCATGCACAGAAGGCCGGGGAACACGCCCGCCATGAACAGGTCGGCGATGGACTGTTCGGCAAGCACGCCGTAGAGAATGAACATGGCGCTCGGAGGAATAAGACAGCCGATGGTGCCGGAACAGGCCAGCGTACCCACGGCAAGCTCGTCGTCGTATCCGGCGGAACGCATTTCCGGAAGGGCTATGGCCGACATGGCGATGGTGCCGGAAAGGGAATCGCCCACCACCGCGCCGAAAGCCGTACACGCGCACACGCTTCCCTGAGCGAGGCCGCCTTTGTAGTGACCGAGCCACTTTCTGGCGCATTCATACAAATCCCGGCCGAGGTCGCCGTAAAAGCAGAAGTACCCCATGACCATGAAAAACATGAGCGGCGACCAGGTATAGCTTGCCGACGTGGAGAACATGGCCTTGCCGTAGAAGTTCAGAGTTGCCGTCAGACCGCGTATGGAGCCGCAGAACATGAAGCCCGTGGCCATGAGCGCAAGCGCCACCGGCATGCCGCTCAGAAAGAGCAGGAACATGACGACGATACCGACGCATCCGATGGCCACGCTGCTCACGCCCACGAGGCGATGCGTGCCGAGATACCATGCCAGCGCAATCGGAATGAAGCCCGCGGCCCATACCATCAGCACACGGGTCGTGCCGAGCTTCGTCACCTTGTGGAAGGTGACGAGGAAATCCCACAGGAAGGAAAGCGCGAACGTCACGAAACCGAACACCACGAACCACACGAACGGTTCGTAGGGAATACCGAGCAGACCCGTAGTGCTTTTGACGGTAAGGGCATAACGGCCTGTGGACCAGATGCAGAGAGCGCACACGGCGAGGCTCCACAGATGGGTCACGGCTTCCAGGGAGTCTCTGTTCTCATCCTTCAGGGTGCCGGTGATCACGTCCATGACGACGTGGCTTTTGTTCCACTGCCCGTAGGCGATGGCGGAGAACACCACCAGAGGCATAAGCATTTCGGTGACTTCATAGATGCCCGGAAGCGGCGAATTGAAAAAGTACCGCAGAAAAACGTCCAGAAAGGTCAGAATGACCATGACCATGAACACTATCATGCCCCCGGCACTGAGCCACTTGCAGAAGGTGCTCAGGGCGTTGGCGGCAGGTTCCAGAACTCGCAGCAGACTGCCGCTGGCTCCGGTGCAGCTCTCATACATATCCTTTCCCCCATGTTCCATGAAACGGAATTGCTGTTCATGCGGTCCTTCCGGCTCGCAGTTTCCGGGAAGGACCGCCGGATCATATCCTATCGGGCGAACATCTGATGCAGACGCGATTCGTTCCACTTCGCGTTGTACCGTGCTTCCAGCTCACGGGTTCTGGCCGCTATGGCGTCGCCGGGAAGCCCGAGTTCGTTGAGCTTGTCTATCCATTCCTGCTGCACGGGTTCGATGAGTTCGGCCGCCTTGCGGTATTCCTCTTCGGAAAGGAAATGAATTTCGCCGTTCATGTCGTCGCGCCAGATGCGGGCGGACTCGTACTGGTCTTCATTCCAGAACTTTTCGAAAAGATCCACGGCGTATTCGCCGGACATGTCGTCGATGATCTTCTTCAAATCGTCGGGCATGTCGTCATAGATGTCCTGACTCATGGCGCAGTAGAAGGAACCGCCCACAAGGTTCAGGGGCAGAAGGTGCTTGACAAGATCGCCGAAGCGACGGCTGACCAGCAGCTGGAAATCGCAGGTGGTGCCGTCCACGATGCCCTGCTGAAGGGCCATGTACACTTCGCCCGCCGGCATGGTCACGGCGGATGCGCCGAGAGCGTTCACCTTGGCGGCGGCCACGGCGCCGCCGATGCAGGCAATCTTCATGCCGTGCAGATCTTCAATGCTTTTCACGGGCTTGATGGTGCCTATGAGCATGCCGATGGGCAGACTGTGCGAAAAAAGCAGCTTCGCGCCTTCGAGTTCCTTCATGACCACGGGAAATTCCTTCTGGATGGTCAGCAGAATTTCCGTGGGTCTGTCCTGAGAGCGCGTCACGTCAGTGAAGTCAATCATGCGTTCATGATAGGGGAACTGTCCGTAGGCCGTACCGTAGCTCGACTCCGTCATGTCGGCGAGACCGTTTTTCACGGAGTCATACGCCTCGCCCTGTTTGCTGAGTGCTTCGGCAAAATACGGCTCCACCTTGATGCGCCCGCCGGAGCGGCGTTCAAGTTCCTCCACCCAGGGCTTCATTGCGTTGGTCCAACGCTTGTGTACAGGAGGGATGGGCAGATTGAGGCTGAGCGTATACTCGGCGGCGAGAGCCTGACCGGCGGAAAGCAGCAGGGCCGCGGCAACCATGGATGCGATAAGCTTCTTCATGTCTTTTCCTTCACTGATTCTACGGTTCCAACAGGAGGGTTCCGTGTCATGCCATGCCCCGGACAGGGGCGGTATGTGAAACTTCCGGACGACCGGAGAAGAAACGGAACATCGACGTGTCGGCACGACGCAGACCGGACGCCGCCTCCGGAAAAAGAAAGCTTGCGTCTGCGCCATGCCCCTCCCCGGAGGCCCTCCGATGATTCGGAGCATGACACAGCATTCCCCGGGAGAACGGCATTCTTGGCAGCGGGCGAAGCGGGCCCGCCCGAACGCCGTCCGCCCCGTGGGCGTTTAGAGCCTTGTATGCAGGGGAAATTCAAAGCTGACGGCCGACTGCGTGCAGGCCACGCGGCAGCAGCCGCAATGCCAGCATTCATCCGGGAAAGCGACTTCGGGAGTCTCCTTGCCCATGCGCAGCACATAGCCGGGGCAGTTGGTGACGCACTTCTGACACTTCACGCACTTTTTTTCGTCAAATACGGGAGGCATATTTCTACTCCTGAAATACGGTGAAAACTTTTACTTGCGAGCTATGGAAGGGCACGTCACTTCCAGGTGAACTCCAGCGACCCGTCGGCGGCAAGACTGGTCTTGAGCGGACGGTTCAGTGCGGGGTCGAGGTCGGGATAATCGGCGCGACGGTACATGGTGCGCCCGGACTCCTTCCTCTGGAGGCAGGCCTGAATATAGATGCGGCAGAGCTTGAACAGCTCCCGGCTCTCATGCACGCGCATAAGCTCACGGAAGTCGGCGGCGCCGAGTCGCGGCAGATATTCCTCCAGAACCTTCATGCTCTCCAAAGCCCTGAGCATGCTGCCCTCGGTGCGCTGAAAGCCCACATAGTAATCCATGATCTGACGCAGGCCGTCCTCAAACGTTGTATAGGAAACCGGCCGTTCGCAGGGACGGATAAGCGGGTCGTAAAGGATGCTGAAGAGGCCGTTCACTTCCGCCTGATGCAAGGCGGGCATGTCGATTTCCGCAGCGCGGAGGGCGGCAAAGTTGCCCGCGCTGTAGCCGAGGCACATGGCGCCGGAGAAGTTTCCGAGCAGACTGGACGTGTACAGATTGCGCACGTCGGTTTCCTGTTCGTCGGTGCAGGCCACCAGACCGCCGATGAGTCTCTCGCCGATTTCCACTTCCAGAGGCGCCCTGGTAAAGTCGATATTGCGGGCGCGGCAGTAATCCAGATACGTTTCCTTGTCGCCCGGCATGAGGTCGTACTGCAGATGTCTCGCGTCTTCCGGGGAGAAGTGCGTCATGTCCATGACGAAAGGCGGGCCGGAACCCTCGAGCATTTCATTGTAGGTGCCCATGACCTGATGCACGCGCAGACCGTTTTCCATCATGGGGTCATACTTGCCCATGAAACGCTCGCCCTTGGCGTTGAGTTCCTTGCCGCCCATATTGTTGATGCCGTTCATGCCCGGAGCACCCCAGCCCTTGGGCAACATGGTGCAC
Source organism: uncultured Desulfovibrionaceae bacterium (assembly GCA_949297645.1). Classification (GTDB taxonomy): domain Bacteria; phylum Desulfobacterota; class Desulfovibrionia; order Desulfovibrionales; family Desulfovibrionaceae; genus Mailhella. The sequence continues at coordinate 6,782 of CASFUJ010000014.1, read as the reverse complement.
ATGTCGGAAACTTCCATGGCGTTCACGGAAGCTCCCGCCTCCAGTGCCAGCACCTGCTGACTGCCGGTGACATACGGGGAATACCATACGTTGAAAGGCTTGTGGGTGGAGTTGTTGGAAACGCGCTCGGACACAAGTCCGAAGCAGAGCACGGCGGTCTTGCAGCGGATGACCACGAAGTCGCCGCTCTTCACGTTCCAGCCCGCGCATCCGGCGATGCGGTCGCCGTCCTTCAGAAGCGCCAGCACCTGGACGTTGTCCAGAACCTTGACGCCCATCTTGCGGATGTACTTCGCGAGCTTGGGTTTCACGGTGAAACCGTGGTCGATGTGAATCCACCACGCGCCGGGCTGACCGAAGCCCACCGAACGCATGTAGGAACCGTCGGGATTATGCTTGAATTCGAGCCCGGCTTCCTCCAGAATACTGATGCAGGGCTTCATGGACTCGTACAGGTTGCGGACCACGCCGCGGGTCATGCCGGTGGCCGGGGTGGCCCAGTAGTCGGCGAGGTCTTCGTAACCGTCATGGTCATCCACATCGAGGACTGCCATGAAGTGATCGTTGCCGCCGCCGAGGTTTCCCGAGCTTTCCAGCCGACCCTTGTCCACGATGAGCACTTCCGCTCCCTTTCTGCGCGCGGCAATGGCCGCACCGCAACCCGAAGCGCCCGACCCCAGTACCAGAACGTCCGTTTCGTAATACTTTTTTTCAAATTCCATGCGATTTCTCCTGGCGTTAGAGAACACTGACAAGGTGCGGAAAACCTCCGGTACCAGGCTTTCCGCCTCACTCATGCCATGTATATTGCCAGAACCATGCCAACCGAATATTTACTATATAAATAAAGTAATATCAGTAAGTTACATTTACACGACAGTAATATCCGCCATTGTATGCGCCAAATCTGACATCCCTTCGTCTGTGAAAAATAACGCGAAGCCGCATTTAACTATGCGATATCAATAGATATTCAAAGAATAATACAACGTATGGCATTTCGTGCCATTTTTGACATTTTTATCTTCTTTTCCTATGCTGCGTCTTTCCGCTCCGCCCATGCTCAACAAAAGGAGAGCGCTCCATGACGCAGGATTCCTTTCTTGATCTGCCGGCTTTTTTCCTTACCCGGGAAGGCCGCATATTATGGTGGAACGACGCCTGCAAGACCTTCACGGGACTTGACGAGGAACACATAAGAAGCATTCCGCTCTGGAAAGCCTTTCATACCGCCCCCAAAAAGCTGCCCGCCGAGATACTGCTTGACGCCTGGAGGTCGGGCGCTCTGCCTGTTTCCGAGTCGGGTACGGTTGACGACACGGCATACCGCTCTTGCGTCATTTCCGTAGAAAAGCCCTTTTCCTGCACGCTGTGGACATGGAGCCGCCTTGCCGTCGATGAAAAAAGCGGCATTCACGGCGTCATTCAACTGCTCGCCCCTGCAAGTCTCGAACAGGCCGTGGAAGATTCTCCTCTGGTAAGACTCATCATCGATCGTTTTCCGCTGCCTGTAGCTCTCATGAAGAATCATCGATTCTATCTGGTCAATCGGGCTTACATGGACCTCGTACAGTGCGACGATCCGTCCGACATATGCGGAAAACCGGGGGACTACTTCATCGATGAAGCCGACAAGCCCCTCTTCAACAGGCTCAACAGCAACAACCATCAGCAGATCATCAGCGGCAATACCTACCGCTGGCGTTACCGCACCAGGCAGGGTGAACTACGCCATGTCATCGGTCATCCCAGCGTGCTGTCATGGAGCGACGGGGCCATTCTGCTCAGCTCGCTCACCGACGATACGGACAACGTGCTGAGGGAGCAGTCCATCCTTGCGGAGCAGAAGGCGCTGAAAGCCAAAATAGGCGACCTTCTTCAGAGAATAGGACAGCAGGACGACATTTTCCTCGGAGAAAGCTCCGTGATACAGGAGCTTATGCAGAACGTCGTCACCTCCGCCAAAAGCGATTCCAATATCGTCATCACCGGAGAGACCGGCACGGGAAAAAGCCTTCTGGCGCGTCTCATCCACAAGCTCAGCCCGAGAAGCGACAAGCCGTTCATTTCCGTAAACTGCGGCGCCATTCCCGAAAACCTCATGGAAAACGAGTTCTTCGGCCATGTGAAGGGAGCGTTCACCGGAGCCGTGAACAACAGCACGGGCTTCTTCGGCGCGGCAGACGGCGGCACGCTTTTTCTGGACGAGGTGGGCGAGCTCAGTCTGTCCATGCAGGTGAAACTTTTGCAGGCCATAGAATCGCGCGCCTACACTCCCATAGGCAGCAGCAAAGTGCACTACTCCAATGTGCGCCTCATCTGCGCCACCAACCGCGACCTCATGCACATGCTGCAGGAAGGAACGCTGCGCAACGACTTCTTCTTCCGCATTTTCGTCGTAAACCTGCATGTTCCGCCCCTCAGGGAACGGCGGGAAGATATCGTGCTCTTTGCCAAATTTCTTTTCCGAAAATTCAACACGCTGGATGCCGAACCCGTTATTCCGACAGACATTCTGGAAAAGCTCCGCCGCTACGACTGGCCCGGCAACATCCGCGAGATGCAGAACGTCATTCTCCGCTATCTGGCCACAGGTACGCTTCGTTTTCTTCAGGTACAGACTTCATCCAGAGAACAGGAGAACACGGAGTTCCTTTCTCTGGAAGAGGCGCTTCAAAAAACAAAAAGGAAATACATCGTCCGCGCGCTCAGACGAACGAACGGAAACAAGAAAGAAGCCGCCGCCCTGCTCGACCTTCCTCTGCGTACCTTTCAGCGATACTGTTCGCAACTGGGCCTCATGCGCCACATCTCCTTCGAGGAGGACTGAATCCGCGCCGACTCCGGCCACAGAAAGCCTCCGGCCGGAATTCCGGCCGGGGCTTTCTGCACTGCGCAAGTCCCAGCATAACCGTCGCGTCCAGACTTCCCTCAGAAAGGCATGCCGTCCGGCAGCGTCATTCTCCCTACATCCTTCCCTTCAGAAGATCGGCAATCTGCGTCACGTCCTTGTCGCCGCGGCCGGAGAGGCAGACCATGATGATCCTGTCCTTATCCAGCGTGGGCGCAAGGCGCATGGCATGGGCCAGCGCGTGGGAAGATTCCAGCGCGGGAATGATGCCTTCCTTTCTGGACAGGGTGAGGAAGGCCTCCACGGCTTCCTCGTCCGTCACGGTGACGTATTCGGCGCGGCCGGAATCTTTAAGCTGGCTGTGTTCCGGGCCCACGCCGGGGTAGTCGAGGCCTGCGGAAATGGAATACACCGGAGCCACGCCGCCGTTCTCGTCCTGAAGGAGATAGCCGTTGAAGCCGTGCAGGATACCGGGCTTGCCCTTGCACAGGCTCGCCGCATGCTCGCCGTACCCCGGTCCCTTTCCGCCGGGCTCCACGCCCACGAGCTTCACCTCTTCATCGTCGAGGAATCCGGCAAACATGCCGATGGCGTTGGAACCGCCGCCCACGCAGGCGACGGCGTAATCGGGCAGGCGGCCTATCTGCTCAAGGCTCTGGGCGCGCGCCTCGCGGCCGATGATGGACTGGAAATGGCGCACCATGACGGGATAGGGGTGCGGGCCCACGGCGGAACCGAGCACATAGAACATGTCGGGCTCGTTCACGAAGCAGGCCAGAGCCTCGTCCACGGCTTCCTTGAGCGTACGCTGCCCGCTCATGGCCGGACGTACTTCCGCGCCCATCATACGCATGCGGAAGACATTGAGGGCCTGACGGCGCATATCCTCCTCGCCCATATAGACGATGCATTCCATGCCGAAGAGCGCCGCCGTGGCCGCCGTGGCCACGCCGTGCTGCCCCGCGCCGGTTTCCGCCACAAGGCGCTTCTTGCCCATGCGCTTTGCCAGCAGCACCTGACCCAACGTGTTGTTGATTTTATGCGCGCCGAGGTGGTTCAAATCCTCGCGCTTCAGATAAATCTGCGCGCCGCCGAGTTCGCGGCTCAGATTGCGGCAGTGAAAGACCGGGGAGGGACGCCCGCAGTAATGGGCGAAGAGAGCGGCAAGCTCGGCCTGAAAATCAGGGTCGTCACGATACTTCGTAAAGGCTTCGTTGACTTCGTCCAGCACCTTCTTCAGGTCTTCGGGAACGTACTGGCCGCCGTAAGGGCCGAAGAAACCGGTTTCAAACGCCTGGGCACAGGTCTTGCTGGATTCGGAAACGCTCATGGTCTGCTCCTTCTGGGTGGAGCACGGCCTTTCCGATTCTGCCAATAAAAAACCGCGGCCGTTGCTCCGACCGCGGTTCGATAATTCTGCTTTTGGTGAATACTCCAGAACCCGGCCCCTTTAGCAGGGCCACCACCACATGCAGGAAAGAGTTCTGGAAGCGTTCGTGTTCATGGCTTCGTTGGTAACGGAAAAAGGCGACTCCGTCAAGAGGCTCTGCGGCCTGAACGTGCGCGACGCCTTTTTCTCCGCGCAAATCCCGCTGTCGCGCCCGCGCCTCTTCCGCCGCCCGCTCCGGCCTTTTCCCTGCCTGCTTCCCGCCGTCTCCGTCGAGCGCCCCGGAGGATGCTTCTGGCAGAGAAGCCCCCCATAGCGGCGCAGTGTCAGAGTCCGCAGAGGAACGGCCTTCCGGCGCGCGCTGAACGCCGGAGGGAGCTCCGTGCAGGCAGCTCCAAAATGACGGCGCGCCCTTCTTCCTGTCGCGCAGGAGAGGCAATTTTCCCGACCATATCCGTTCCCTTGCACGCAGGCAGAGCCGCAAGGTCTTCAGCGACGATGCAAGGTGCAGCGCCTCCCCGGGCATGAAGCAGATAAAAGTACCTTCCGCCCGTCCGCTCGAAAAACGTCGCCGCCACCACAAGCCGCTCCCTTCTTTTCTCAAGATGCAAAGCATCCTGCCGGGAATATCTTTCCTTACCGGAAAAGCCTCTTCCGGATACGGAAAATACGACAAAAAGAGGGAGGAGAAGGACCGGAGTCGTCTTCACTTTCCGCGAACACGGAAAGGGCCTACACGCCCCGGTAACGGTACCACGCCGCGCAGCTTCCCTCTGTGGAGACCATGCACGGCCCGGTGGGATTCTGCGGCGTGCAGACTTTGCCGAAAAGCGGGCATTTATCCGGCGTGAGCGCGCCGCGCAGGATATCGCCGCAGCGGCAGCCGGGAATCTTTCCGGTATCCTCAAACTCAAGACCGAGGCGCTCCAGCGCGTCGAACGCACGCCATGCATCGCGCAGCACAAGACCGCTTTCCGGAATGACGCCGAGGCCGCGCCAGCGCGCGTCGGACACGCGAAACACGGTATCCATGACGCGCCTGGCCTGCGGACTGCCCTCACGGCTCACGGCGCGCACATAGGTGTTGCCCACCGAGGGTCTGCCCTCGCGCAGCATCTCAAGCATGAGGCACAGCGCGGAAAGGATGTCCGCAGGCTCGAAACCTCCCACCACGGCCGGGCGGCCGAACTCCTCCGCCAGAAAGGCGAAGGGCGCAAGGCCCAGCACCACGGCCACATGTCCGGGCAGCAGAAAGGCGTCGATGCGGTGCGTTCCTTCCTCCCCGGCAAGCAGCGCACGCATGGCCGGAGGCACCAGCTTGTTGCAGGGAAGGATGCAGAAATTGGAAAGCCCCATCTTCCGTGCAGTCATCACCGCTCCGGCAATGACCGGCGCGGTGGTCTCAAAGCCCACGGAAGGAAACACCACCGTATCGCCGGGATGTTCCGCCGCCAGCTTCACGGCGTCCAGCGGAGAATACACCACCTGCACGCGGGCCCCTTCCGCCATGGCGTGCTTGAGGGATCGGCCGTCCGGTCCGGGAACGCGCAGAAGGTCGCCGAAGGTGGCGATGACGACCTCAGGCCGCTCCGCCGCCCGGATGAAGGCCGCCACTTCCGAATCGTGCGTGACGCACACCGGGCAGCCCGGCCCGGAAAGGTGCTCGAGCCCCTCCGGCAGCAGGGAACGCAGGCCGCTGCGGAAGATGGACACCGTATGCGTGCCGCACACCTCCATGAAGCGCACGGGCCTGCCGAGAGCCGTCAGCTCGCGCTCCAGCCTGCCGAGAAGGGCGCGGCAGAGCTCCGGGTCGTGAAAGGAAGAAGAAGGATTCATGCGGCCTCCTGAATACGGTTTTTCCTTTCCTTGGGTAAACGCGGGGCCGGGCCGTGTCAACGGCAGACGGGAGAAAAACCGGCGTTCTGCCGCACGGCATTTTCCGGCAACCCTCCGGGCTCTGCCCCGCAGAACCGCTCCTGCACGACGCAGGGCTCCGACGCTCCCCGAGAAAGAAAAGACGAAGTCGGCTCCCGCCCATTTCACGCCGCCCGGCATGCTCTGTGTTCCGCTCCCGCCGTGACGGATTTCTGCCGCTTTTCCGAAAAGCATCCCGCCGCCCTGAAAAAACGTACCTGCGCCGCATGTTCCCGTCCCCTCCACATGTTCGGCGGCACGGCGGAGGACGGAAGTCGTGCCTCCCCTTCCTCGACGGGCGGCCTTCCCTCGACGCTTCCGCTCCTCTTCCTCCGGGTTTGCCGTCACGGGGGGGGCCTCCTCCGACGCCTCGATACGGAAGCGGCTTTTGCGGGCGTGTTCCTTCGTCCACGTCAGCCCTCTGCACGCGAAGGCCCGGGGTGTTTTCCCTTCTCCTTCCGTCCCGTGCTTTTCCGGGAAAATTTCCTTGACAAATTAAGGATTCAAAGATATTTGATATCGTTCTTTGGCCTAACTTTGTGTTTTTATTTTGGAGGAACACATGCCTACTATTCAGCAGCTTATCCGTATCGAACGGAAGAAGGTGGTGAAGAGAAAGAAGACCCCGGC
>CASFUJ010000013.1 GCA_949297645.1 uncultured Desulfovibrionaceae bacterium | reverse complement strand
TATGCCTACCGCCTCACGCACATGGGTCAGTCCGCCGTACACGGCGACATGCCGGAACCTTCCTGCACCAGCAACCTCTGCGTCGTGGATAAGGAAGGCTCCGTTGTGGCCCTTACCAACACACTGCTCTCCCGTTTCGGCTCCAAGGTCACCTCACCCTCTCTCGGCATATTGCTCAACAACGGTATCATGTGGTTTGACCCGACTCCCGGACACCCCAACAGCATCATGCCCGGTGTGAGACCGCTGGCCAACATGTGCCCTCTCGTGGCCAGCCGTCCGAATAAAGAACGCTATGCCTTCGGCGCCGCCGGCGGGCGCACCATCTTCCCCACGCTTCTGCAGATTCTTTCCTATGTCTTCGACTTCGGTATGTCGCTGGAACAAGCGTTCCTTGAGCCGCGCCTCGACGCCAGTACAGGTACCATACGCGTCAACTCCCGCGCCGATGCTTCCGTAGCGAAAAAAGTCGCCGAAGAGTTTCCCGTGGAAGTCGTGGACGATACCTTCTATCCCACGCGCTTTTCCCTGCCCTCGGCCGTCCGTCATGCTCCCGACTCCGGGCTGAATACGGGCATGGCCCATCATAACAGCCCGTGGGCGGCTGCCGTTGCGGAGGAAAGGTCATGAACGTTCCCACCCCTGAAGAACATAGAAAAGCCGTTCTCGAACTCCGCTCTCTGGGGGTGAATCTGAGGGACATCCCGGCCGTGGACGGTATCAATCTTACCCTGTATGCCGGCGAAGCCCTCGCGCTGGTCGGCGAATCAGGCTGCGGCAAAAGTCTCTCCTCCCTGGCCGTCATGGGACTGCTGCCCCCTGTGGCTTCTCTGGCCCCGGGCTCCAGCATCGTTCTGGAAGGAAAAGAGCTCTCCGACCTCGATGAAGCCGCCTATAATCAACTGCGCGGCAGAAGTATGAGCATGATTTTCCAGGAGCCCTTCACCTCCCTCAATCCGCTCATGCCCGTGGGGCCGCAAATCATGGAAAGCCTCACCGTGCACGGCATACCCGAAGAGGAGGCCAGAAGTCACGCCCTGTCCATGATGGAAAAGGTGGGTATTCCCGAGCCCGGCGTACGCTTCAATCAGTATCCCTTCGAACTTTCCGGCGGTCTCTGCCAGAGAGTGATGATAGCTCTTGCTCTGGTGGGTAATCCGGCGCTGCTTATTGCAGACGAACCCACCACGGCACTGGACGTCACCATTCAGGCGCAGATACTCGACCTCATGCGCGAGCTCATGCAGGAAAGAAACACCGCGCTTCTGCTGATTACCCATGATATGGGCGTCGTCGCCGAAACGGCGGACAGGGTAGCCGTCATGTACGCAGGGCGTATTGTGGAACTGGCCGACGCCTATACCCTTTTCTCTGCGCCGGGACATCCCTATACCAGACTGCTGCTGGAAAGCATCCCGGGTATCTCCACTCCCGCAAAAACTGCGCTGCGCACCATTGCCGGTACCGTCCCCGACATCAGGGACTGGGCGGAAGGATGCCGCTTCCATCCCCGTTGTCCTCTCGCCTCCGAGGTCTGTCGGCAATCCACGCCGCCGCTCTCACCGCAATCCTCCGGCCTGCACTCCCACATGGTCGCCTGCTGGCATGTGAATCAAACGGAGCTTCTATGAACGCCCATTCCAATACGGCACACAAGTTTCCGCCCCTGCTGGAGGTCCGGCACCTCAAGGTGCATTTTCCCGTCAACAGAAATCTTATGGGACGCCCGCGCGCCTGGGTCAAAGCCGTGGACGACGTAAGTTTCGCCATACACAAAGGCGAAACGCTCTCCCTGGTGGGAGAATCAGGCTGCGGAAAATCCACGACAGGCTATGCGATTCTGGGCATGCTGCCCCCCACCTCAGGCGAACTCTTCTTTGAAGGCCGGCCTCTGCACTCGGGCGACCATCAGAGCCGCACTCTGGCCCGGCGGCAGATGCAGATTGTCTTTCAGGATCCCTTCGCTTCACTCAATCCCAAAATGAGCGTAGGGCAAAGTATCGGAGAACCTCTCAAAGCCAGCGGAATCTCCGTCGCAGAAACAAGACAACGCGTGGAAACACTGCTGGATATGGTGGGACTGTCCCGCTCCTGCCTCGACCGTCTGCCCAATCAGTTTTCCGGCGGCCAGCGTCAGCGCATCGTCATTGCGCGGGCACTGGCCCTGCAGCCACGGCTCATCGTCTGTGACGAGCCGGTCTCTGCGCTGGATGTGTCCATCCGCTCCCAGATTCTGAACCTGCTGCTGGAACTTCAGCAGGAACTCGACATTGCCTACCTGTTCATCTCCCACGACCTGTCCGTAGTCCGTCACCTGAGCGACAGGGTGGCCGTCATGTATCTTGGACATATTGTGGAACTGGCCGACGCGGCAGAGCTGTTCGCCCACACGATGCACCCTTATACGCAGGCTCTTTTCAGCGCCATTCCCCGAATCGAGCCCGGCCGGAAAAGAGACAGACTGATTCTTCAGGGGGATCTGCCAAGTCCTCTCCATCCTCCCCGGGGCTGCCCTCTCATCACCCGCTGTCCGCACCGACTGCCCATCTGCGGAGAAAGCATGCCCCCGCTGGAGGACATACTCCCCGGACACGGCGTCGCCTGTTTCCGCGCCGCCGAATGGTATCGGAACCGTTCCCCTCAGGCCTGAACCGCCTGCTTCTGCCCCGGGCTTTCCATATAAAACCCGGGGCGTTCTCTGCGGACGCACTGCAAGGTACTTCGAGCAGATCTTCCCTGCCGAAACGCGCATGCCCGGCTGTTCCGTCCGTGACAAAGGTCCGCGCGGTCCTCCCCTTCCCCCAGTCTGAACCATACCCCGTTTCCCGCATCGGCAATACCCGATACCGCCGTGTCTTCTTCTCTCGGGACGTTCCGGGCTGTCTTGCGCCCCGCTCTGCAAAGACTGCCCAAAAAATTTTCCTTTACGGCATTGACAGATAGAAAATCATTCCTATTGTAAAAGTATGCTTTTCAGGGATGCTTCCCATGGAAGTCTTCCATGAAAAAAGAATCAGTCCATTTTCTGCTGGGATATCGCCCATACTTTTATTCAAAATAAAAGAATCTGGACACGCTCTTCAGAAAAATATGCACTGGTTCCATTCTGGCTGGAGGTTTTTATTATGTTGCCCAGTATTTTTGGTGAAAGACTTTTTGATGACTTTTTCGGCGAACCCTTTATGCCTTCCTTCGGCAGACATGATCCTCTGTTCGGCAAGAACGCCCGGCATCTTATGAAAACGGACGTACGGGAAAAGGACAACGCCTACGAACTCGATATTGATCTGCCCGGCTTCAAGAAAGACGAAGTGAAGATTGAACTGGACGGCGGTTATCTGACCATCAGCGCCGCCAAGGCTCTGAACAAGGACGAAGAAGACAAGAAGGGCCAGTACCTGCGCCGCGAACGCTACAGCGGCGAATGCAGCCGCAGCTTCTATGTAGGTGAGGCTCTGGAGCCCAAGGATGTTTCCGCCGCATTCGAAGACGGTATTCTGAAGCTCTCCTTCCCGAAAGAAGTGGAAAAGAAGGCTCCTGAAAAGAAACTCATTTCCATAGCGTAATCCAGTAACAACCGGTTCCGTCGCTGAACCGGTCCGCCCCGGCGGCATGCCCCGCCGGGGCTTTTTCTTATACCGGAACATACCTTCCCGGAACTTTTCATGCCGGGCGTCAACCTGCGGGCGCCTTCGACGGCTCCGCTTCTTCACCGCGGGAACCGCCCCCGAAGATACGCCGACCGCTCCGCCGCGAAACGATGACGGGAACACAGACGGTCCTTGTATGTCGGATACACGGCCGACATAAAAGAGCCTGTTCTGCTCCCTCATTCCTTCATTTTCTTATAAAGCGTCGTTCTGTTGATACCCAGCAGCGTGGCCGCCCCCCTGGGACCGGAAATGCGTCCGCTGGTCATCTTCAGAATGTCCCGTATATACCTGCGCTCCATCTCCTCCAGCGTGGGGATGGACTCCGGCAGAGCGCAATGTTCCTCAAGCGTCTGCCCCATCGCGTCCCTGATCTCCTGCCGCTCCGCCTCGCTTTTCTCTTTTGCAGAACGCACTCCACAGACATGCTGTGCCGGCAGGGACGGCATGTCCGGACTATCCAGAGCAAGATACAGGCTCTCCGGCGTGGAAAGCGCCGCCGCCTGCGCCATGATATTGCGCAATTCGCGAATATTGCCCGGCCACGCGTAGGCACAGAGCTTTTCCCTGTCCTCCGCGCAGAGCTCGGGCGTCGCCCGCCGGTATCTGCCGCAATAGAGACGCAGATAATACCGGGCAATGGCCAGAATGTCTTCACGGCGTTCCCGGAGCGGCGGAACATGCAGAGAAACCACGCAGATTCTGTAATATAAATCTGCCCGAAAACGCCCCTGACGGACCTCCTCCTTCATGTCCCTGTTACTTGCGGCCACCAGTCTGAAATCGGAGTGAATGGTATGCGTGCCGCCGAGACGCATGAAATTGCGCTCCTGCAAAAGACGCAGAAGCTTGGCCTGAAAGCGGGGACTTATGTCGGGCAGTTCGTCAAGAAAAAGCGTGCCTCCGTCCACCAGCTCCAATATGCCCTTTTTCTGGCGGTTTGCCCCGGTAAAAGCCCCTTTCTCATAGCCCAGCATTTCACTTTCGAACAACTCTTCCGGTATGCTGGAAAGATTGACGGCAATAAAAGGTCCCTGTCTGCGACTGCCCCTGTGCAGCCGACGGGCCACAAGCTCCTTGCCCACGCCCGTTTCCCCGATAATGAGCACCGAAGCATCCACATCCGCCACACGGTCCACCTTTTCCAGAAAGGAGCCCATGACGCTGCCGACGAATATCAGTTCCTCATCAGCCGGAAGCGCCCGCGCCCCCTTCCCGGCGCTTCCTTTCAGGCTCAGCCAGCGCCGAACCGGAATCTCCACCATTTCCTTCAACTGCGCCAGCAGGGCTTCCGTAAAGTCGTCAGGACTCCAGAGCCAGTTTCTCCCTTCAAGATACAGGCAGCACCAGGTCTCGTCGCCATGTCTCACGGGCAGTACCATGGCCATGTCCCTGTCCCTGCCGCCGCGTCCCTTTCCCGGCAGAACAAAGAGCAGCGGAATATTCTCCTCCGCCTGCCGCACCGCCGAAAGCCTTTCTTCCGTTGCCAGAGAAGACGTGTCAGAGCCGCAGCAGCCGAGAAGTTCGGGCGCCTTGTCCTTCTCGCATGTCCAGAAGCCCGCACGGGAGGCCCCGAGAACAGCGCAGAAGGCGCTGAGCAGCTTCTGCAGAAAGCGCCCGCTGCTCACATCCAGCTCCAGCAGAATCCGCATCAGCTGCCGCTGAAGCGGAACCGTGCGCAGTGGGGACGAGGTCGGCATGGCTGGCAGAAGAGGCAAAAGCTCCGGCGGCCACAAGGCACGCAGCCCCGGATGGGCGTTAAACGCCGGCCATGCCTCAATGACAAAACGCAGAGCCGTCCGGCGGTCATGGTCGCGCAGATAGGCGCAGGCCAGAAGGGCTATGGTTCTGGCGGCCTCGAACACAAGGCCGTGCACCACAAAAAAGGCCCGGCATTTCTTCAGTACGGCTATCGCTCCATGCAGATTTCCCTTCTCCAGCATGGACGAGGCGCGCAGACGCAGGGCAACATGGCGCAATGTCAGATTCGGCCCTGCAATATTCTGCTCCAGCATCACCTCGCAGGCATAACCGGGAATATCAGGATAGCCTGCGACATGCAGTTCATACAGAAGTTCCTGAAAAAAGGGCATGGGCGTAACATAACGATAGCCCATGGCGTTTGCCTTCACCAGCGTTCTTTGCAGAATATGCCATGCCGTCCGGCTTCTGCCGCACACGGCATGATAGCGGGCCAGCGCCACCTGCGCGGCAATGCTGCATACGGCAAAACCGGCAACACCTGTTCCGGCAAGCAGCGAATCCAGATGCTCCAGCGCGCCCTCGACATCCCGGATATCGAGAAAGGCATGCACCAGGTAGCTTTGAAGCAGACGTACCGCCGCGGTATTTTTTCCCGGACGCTGCCGGCGCAGATATTGCAGAAGCAGGGCGCGCGCCCGGTCGAAATCTCCCGTCATGCCCATGGCCAGAGCCTCCCATGGACGATAAACCGCATCCGCAACACTTTCCTCTCCGGAGCTCTCCCGGGAAAGCAGCAGAAAATGGTCCAGGGCAAGACGGGGGTGTCCTATGGCTGTATGATACGCTCCGAAAAACAACGCGCTTTCCCGGCGGTATTCCCCGGAAAGTCCGGCAAGGCCCGTGCCCTGCTCCGTATTTTTGGACAGACTTCTGTACCGGCACAATCCGGGAAAGCCTATGGACTGAAACTCCACCAGAATATTCATAAGTCCCATGTTATGGCCGTCCATAAGCAGACGGGCGGCCTTTCTGCCCTTCAGCAACACAAGACGCATGAGACGCGGCTCCACGGCGTAAAGAACAGCCGAAGGCTGAACCCGGATGCAAAGCGCCATGTAGCCGCTCAGCCTGCGGACATCTGAAGCCCTGAGCTCCACGCTGGCAAGATTGCCGAGAATAAAGCGTACACAGGCTTCGGAAACCCATACCTCCCCCTCCTCGTTTGCGCCGGAAAGCCAGTCCAGAAGGATTTCCGCCCCCTCCAGATAGCGCTCTTCAAGGGAGAATCTCGCGGCTTTCCAGAAGGGCGTCCCTTCTTCCCCGCCTTTGAGCGCTGAAGAATATTTCCGGGACGCCGGGGAGAGGGAAGAGCGCCTGACCACGAAGTCCTCCGGCCCTCCGGAAAAGGCAAGCATGCGGGCACGTTCTTCCGAGACTCCGCACAGCCGGGCAAAACGTTCCCATGTGCGTTCTTCGGGACGACAGGATTTCAGTATCCACGGAATATGATGAAGCTGTGAAAATGCGGCCATACGCTTCCCCTTTTTTCCGTGATGATGTTTTTAACAACAAAAATCAATCAAAAAAGATGAAAAAATAGACAATCTGTCGAAGCTTACGGCATACATCATGAGAAGAAAACCTGTATCCTCAGGGAATTATTTATAAAGATAAAAATGGCACAAACTTTGCAGAGTTATCCGTATCATTTCTGCCAATACGCCTCTGCGTCAAGGAGACCTTATGATTTCAAGTCTGGACACCCAAAAGTGCACCGGCTGCGGGACATGCTTCAAAACCTGTCCCCTGGATGTTTACCGGCTGGATACCGACCAGCCCGAGCTCTCCCCCTGTATGGGGGCCTGCCCTGCCGGTACCGATATCCGCGGCATTCATTATCTGCTTCAACAGGCAAAGTTTCATGAAGCGCTGGAAAAACTGCGCCTGACCATGCCCTTTCCCGCCGTCACGGGAAAGATATGCCCTCATCCCTGCGAAAAGGAATGTACCCGCGCAAACCTCGACGCCTCCGTCAACATCAACGCCATTGAGGAATTTCTCGGCGACCTCGACCTTCAGAGCCCGCCTCCTGCCGTCACTCTGCAGCACCTTTTCCCCGTGGCCGTCGTGGGTTCCGGTCCAGCCGGCCTCTCCGCCGCGTGGTATCTGAGCATGGAGGGGTATCCCGTCACGGTCTTCGAGGCAAAAAGTCAGCCGGGGGGCATGCTGCGTTACGGTATCCCCGCCTACAGACTGCCTGAATCCGTGCTGGAAACCTATGTCGAACGACTGAAGCATATGGGCGTCACGTTCCTCTGCAATACCAGAGTGGGCGAACATGGCGACATACGGCTGGAGGAGCTGAAGAGCAAGGGATTCCGGGCCGTGATTCTGGCTCCGGGCGCAAGCCTCGGACGCCGTCTTCCCGGAAGCGAGGACATGCCCGACGTTCACAGCGCCCTTTCCTTCCTTGCTGCGGCGCGAGGAGATTCGCCCGTTCCGGTTCGGGGGAAAAAGGTGGTCGTCATCGGCGGCGGCAGCGTGGCCATGGACGCCGTGCTCACCGCCCGGAGAAACGGCGCAGAGCAGGCGCATCTTGTCTGCCTTGAAAGCCGGGAAACCATGCCCGCCCTGCCCCAGGACCTTGCCGATGCCGAACGTCACGGCGTCGTCATCCATAACGGCTGGGGCCTTGAGTCGATAGATAAACGGGACGGACATCTGCACCTCCGCTTCCAATCCTGCGTCAGCGTCTTTGACGAACAGGGTCGCTTCGCTCCGTCCTTCGACCCGCAGACGAGCTTTGAGATGGAAGCCGGCGTCGTTATCGCCGCCATCGGTCAGGCCGTGGATGCGGGAGACTTCTCCGGGCAGCTTGTCCTGACGGAGCGGGGCTGCATTGCGGCAGACAGCGATACGTTTGCCACCTCCATGGAGCACGTTTTTGCGGCGGGGGACGCCGTGAGCGGTCCGGCCACCGTGGTCAGGGCCATACGGGCGGGACGCGAAGCGGCCATCTCCGTCCGGCACGACCTTCTCGGCATGCACCTCACGCTGAACAGAAAAGAGCAGCGTTCTTCTGCAGAGGCCATGCTTCCGGACGGTCTGGAAAAACTCCCGCGCGTGGAAAAGCGCATTCTGCCGCCGGACGCTCCCACCCTGGAAGAAGGGCTGGATATGGAACAGGCCATGACTGAAGTACAGCGCTGTCTGACCTGCGGCAGCAGGGCCCGCATAGCCTACGGAGACGAATGTATGACCTGCTTCTTCTGTGAGTTGCGCTGTCCCGCCGGCGCTATTGACGTACACCCCTACAAGGAAGTGCTGCCGCGCACGCTGGAAATGATGGGAGGTTCCGACTGATGCAAGCGATAACGTTCAAGACAGACGTGCTTATCATAGGCGGAGGCTTCGCCGGGCTCTGGGCCGCCAGACAGGCAGGCAAATATGTGAAGGACGTACTCATTGTGGATAAGGGCCCCCGCGACTGGGCAGGTCTCGGCGGCATGAGCGGCGGCGACATGATTACCCTGCACGAGGACCAGAACATCCACGAATGGTTGGATGAGGTCGTGTTCTTCAACGACGGCCTGTGCGACCAGCTCATGATGCTCGACACCCTTCAGGACTCTCTGCCCCGCTTCCATGATTACGAAGCCATGGGACACACCTTCAGCCGCGACAGTCAGGGCAGGTATGTGCGTATTCCTCAGCGCGGGCTCACTCATGTGAGTCTGACCACCTCCTCCCCCACCGGCAAGGGCGGCATCAACATGCGCGCCGCGCTGCTCCGCTCGCTGGAAGGATGCTCGGTCAGACGCATGGGCAACATCATGATTACCGCCATTACCCGCAACGGCAACCGCGTCTCCGGGGCGGTGGGCTTCTTCAACCGCAGCGGCGAGCCTGTGTTCATCAGTGCAAAAGCCGTTCTCATCACGGCCGGTACCGGGGGCTGGAAAGCCTCCTACCTGCAGAACTCCATGGCCAGCGGCTGTGTGGAGCTTGCTCTGGAGGCCGGAGCGCGCCTGCGCAACTTTGAGTTCATCGACAACTGGAACGTTCCGAAGCTCTTTGCCTGGGAAGGGCAGACCGTGCTGCTTCCCCTCGGGGGAAGGTTCATCAACAACCGGAACGAAGAGTTCATGGCGGAGCGTTATTCCCCCATTCTGGGTTCCAAGACGGATACCCAGTACAATATCCGCGGCATGGTGCTGGAAGTGCAGGCCGGACGCGGCCCCATCGTCTTCGACACCAGTCGTATTCCGGCGGAATGCATGGAAGAAGTCACGCCGGCGGCAGGCTGGATGAAGCTGAATAATGAAAAGCTGAAAAAACTGGGCGTCGATTTCTTCAAGGACAAGATTGAATGGATGCCGCAGCCCATCGCTTCCGAAGGCGGTATCGCCACGGAGCTTGACGGCTCCACGGAGGTGGAAGGTCTTTTTGCCGCCGGCACTGCGCAGAGTCTGCCCACCGGCGTGTATTTCGGCGGCCTCAGCATCTGTCACTGCGCCACCTCCGGTCATAAGACAGGCGAGGCCATAGGACGCTATGCCGCAAACTGCGAGACGCCGTTCTTCGACAAGGAGCAGGCGGAGGCGCTGCTGCAAAGAGAACTCTGCCGCCTGGGACGTACCGGCATTGCTCCGAAGGACATTGTCCGCGTCACGCAGGAGCTGATGGCCCCCGTGGATGTGTGCATCATGAAAAGCGCCGGCGGTCTTCAGCGCGCGCTCCAGAGACTTGAGGAAGTCAAGCATGAGGCCCTCCCGCGGATGGGCGCCGAAGACCCCCATTATCTGTGCAAGATGGTGGAAGCCAGAGGCATGCTCATGCTCACGGAAGCCTATCTGCGTGCTTCTCTGGAACGGACTGAATCGCGCGCCGGACACTTCAGAGCCGACTATCCCCAGCGCGATGAAACGTCTCCTCTCTACTGGGTGGAAATCCGCCACAACCACGGAGAAATGGAGCTTGCCAGAGTGGCTCTGCCGCTGGATTCCTACCCCGTCAAGCCCTACCGCTACTATATGGATCAGTTCACCTTCCCGCTTGAGGAAGTGCGGAAATTCCTTCACTGACACGCAACGGACGCCTTCCAAGACTCTCTTTCCCCGTCCGCTGAAAGACGGGAAAAGACAAAGTACAGTTCGAGGATGAATCATGATTTCAAGTATCAACGAAGAAGCATGCATAGGATGCGGCGCCTGCGTGAAAACATGCGCGCTTGACGTATTCAGGCTGGATACGCACAGCGACAAAGCGGCTCCCTGCATGGCCGCGTGCCCCGCAAGAAACGACTTCAGGGAAATCAACGGCCTGCTGCAGCAAAGCCGACTTGACGAGGCTCTGGACTGTCTGAAGCGCACCATGCCCTTTCCGGCCCTGGCGGGAGCTGTGTGTTCTCACCCCTGCGAGAAACCCTGCTCCCGGCACAGGCTGGACAGCTCCGTCAACATTCGCGGCATTGAAGCCTTTCTCGGCGAAAGGGATGTGGCGCGTTCTCTCCAGCCCGTACCCCGCCGTCATATCTTCAAGGTGGCCGTCATAGGTGCGGGAGCCGCCGGTCTGTCGGCCGCATGGTACCTCACCGAAGCAGGCTATCCCGTCACCGTATTCGAAGCTGAGGCTCAGGCGGGAGGGCGCATGAGATACGGCGCGCCGGAAGAACGGGCGGACTCCGCCGTCATCGACGCGTATGTCTCGCAACTTCAGGCCATGGGTGCGCAGCTCCGCTGCTCCTGTTCTCTTCAGCCCTGGCGGGAACACTGGCTGGAAGAGCTGGAAGACCTGGGCTTCCGGGCCGTGGTGCTCGCCGTGGGCGATGTACGCGGTAAAAAGCCGCCGCACGGCCTCGCCTGTACCGCATCCGGCGCCGTACGCGTGCATCCTTTTACCTGCCAGACCTCCGTGCGTACCGTCTTTGCCGCAGGACACGCCGCCTCCGATACATGTTCGGCAGTGCAGGCCATGGCCGCGGGCAGAAAGGCCGCTCTGGCCGTCGGCAACATTCTTCAGGGCGCCAATCCCGACATGGGTATGAATGTCCGTCTGCACACTGTGGAGCCGAAAGACATTTCTTCTCTGGAAAAACGGGAACGCAGGGAAGGCCATGAAAAAGGCGCCCTGCCGTTGGAAGACGCCCTTGAGGAGGCCGTCCGCTGCCTGACCTGCGGCAGTAAAGCCCGCATTGCCTATCCCGACGACTGCATGACCTGCTTTGCCTGTGAAGTCCGCTGTCCGGCGGACGCCATTGATGTCGACCCCTTCAAGGAATTCCATCCCCGCCATCTGGACAGGCGCTTTATCGGAGGAGCAAGATGAACGGGAATCCCATCGTTCTCAGCACGGATGTTCTGATTATCGGCGGAGGCTCCGCCGGCATGTGGACCGCCATGACGGCCCGCCGACATGTCGGGGATGTGCTCATTGTCGATAAGGGCCCCCTCGACTGGGGAGGCCTGTGCAGCATGAGCGACGGCAATTTCATCGTTCCCCACGAAGGGGAAAACCTGATGGAATGGCTGGAGGACATCGTTTACTACTATGACGGTCTATGCGACCAGAAGGAAACCCTGGCCACACTTGCCAAGGCGCGCGACCGCTTCCGCGACTATGAAGCCATGGGCCACACCTTCGCGCGTAATCCCGACGGAAGCTATCATACTGCGCCGCAAAGAGGTCTTCCCCACATCAAGGCCACCACGTCCGCTCCTCTCGGAAAAGGCGGCCAGAACATGCGCAGGGAACTTCTGACCGCGCTCAAGGCGCTCAACGTGCGTCGCATGGGCAACGTGATGATAACCAGAATCATCAAGGACGGCGACGCCGTTTCCGGAGCCGTGGGCTTCTTCACCCGCAGCGGTCTGCCGCTCGTCATCCGTGCCCGCGCCGTGGTTCTGGCCACGGGCATCGGCGGCTGGAAAACCTCCTACCACCAGAATTCCATTTCCAGCGGCTGCGTGGAACTGGCCCTCACCGCGGGAGCCAGACTGCGCTCCATGGAGTTCGCCGGGATATGGAACACCCCTGAACGTTTCGCCTGGACGGGCCAGAGCGTTCTTCTTCCCCTGGGCGCACGTTTTCTCAACTCCGCCGGGGAAGATTTCATGCTGAACCGGTACTCCCCGATTATCGGCTCCAAGACGGACACGCTCTAC
The DNA here is from genome assembly GCA_949297645.1 of uncultured Desulfovibrionaceae bacterium. Lineage (GTDB taxonomy): Bacteria > Desulfobacterota > Desulfovibrionia > Desulfovibrionales > Desulfovibrionaceae > Mailhella. The sequence continues at coordinate 8,839 of CASFUJ010000013.1, read as the reverse complement.
AACGTGCGCGCCATGGTGCTGGAAACAAGGGCGGGGCGGGGCCCCATCACCTTCGATGTCAGTCGTATTCCTCCGGAAGGTATCGCCAGCCGCCGTCCTGAAGCCGGATGGATGAAGCTCAACGACGCAAAGCTCAAGGCCCACGGTATCGACTTCTTCACCGATACCCAGATCTGGATTCCGCAAATCCAGACCAGTCAGGGCGGCGTACAGACCGACAGCGAAGGCGCCACCTGCGTGCCCGGCCTCTACGCCGTGGGCACCGCTCAAAGTCATCTTGTGGGTGTGTACTTCGGCGGCTTCAGTCTGTGCCAGGCGGCAACCAGCGGCTACGATACGGGACTTGCCGCCGGCGCGTACGCATCCTCAACATCACTGCCTGCCTTTGACTTCGCCTTTGCCGAAGACTGCCTTGCGAAGGAGCTTTCCCATCTGGGCAGAACAGGCATCATGCCCAAGGACGTGGATATCTCCGTACTGGAGGTGGTGACCGCCTCGGACGTCAGTATCCTCAAATCCGCTGCGGCTCTGAACAGGGCACTTACTCAGATTATGGACATCAGAGCCGACCTTATTCCTGCCATGGCTGCGCCCGATCCTCATTACCTCGGCAAGATGATGGAGGCCAGAGGCATGGCCACGCTCACCGAGGCGTTCATCCGCGCTTCCCTGACCAGAACGGAAAGCCGGGCCGGTCACTTCCGCGAAGATTATCCCGACCGGGATGAAAGCACGCCTCCTTACTGGGTGGTTCTCAGTATGGAAGGCGGAACGATGAAAACGCACAGAGAATATCTTCCCATGGAGGAATATCCCATCAAGCCCAGCCGCTTTTATATGGACCAGTTCAACTGGGCATAAGTTCGTCAGGAGACTCATGCCGGCCTCTGTAAAACCGGCATGGGTCTTCTGACGCAAAAGTCGTCATCCCGGTTACGACGCAACGCGGCGACAATCCTTCTTCCTCTGCCGCCGCTGCGTCGTGTTCCACGCCTGAACTTCTTCGACGCTCAAAAATCCCCCCTGTTCCGGAGGTCAACATGTTTGCAAAAATACAGGATATAAAGAGCTCCACCCTGTTCGGATGGATAGCCAGCCTGGCGATAGCGCTGGCCATAACGTTTGTTTTCTACGACCCAGCCGCCCCGAAGGCCAATCTCTACTGGTTCGGTACGGTCATGGGCATCTGCATGTTCGCCTTTGACGTTATTCCCACCTTTGCCACGGCCATTCTGCTGCTCATGTTCTTCATCATCACGGGAATCTCCAGCCCCGGCATGGCCTTCGTCGGCTGGACAAAGCCCATTCCCTGGATGTGCATGTGCGGTATGCTCATCGGCATACTCATGGACAAGTGCAACATCTCCAGCAGAATAGCCCTGCTGACCATATCCAAAATAGGCAAGACTCCGATACGGCTGTACATAGCTTTCTATATCTCTGGCATGATACTTGGAGCCATCATTCCCGATACTCTGACGGTCATCATCATATTCATGGCCATCGCCTCCACCATCTGCAAGAAGCTGGAGCTTTCGCCGATATCCAGAGCCTCAAGCACCATCATTCTCGGAGCCTTCATCGGCGCACAGGTTGCCTGCGCCACCTATCTGCCGGACAACGTGGGTATCATCGCCATGGAAATGGTGAAGGAAATCGGCATCACCACCTCCTGGCTCCAGTATTTCTGGGAAAACCTCCCCTTCTCCGTCATGCACGCGTTCATCGCCTTCACCATCCTGCATTTCTTCGGCAGCAAACAGCTTGCCGAGCACATCAACAAGGCCAGAGTCTATGCCGCACAGGAGCTTGAAGCCCTGGGTCCGGTGAGCAGCGACGAATATAAAACGCTGGCGCTGGCCGTCATGGCTCTCATCGCCTTCATGACGGAACCCTTCCACGGAATTCCCGGTTATTATGCTTTCTGCACCGTGGTTCTGCTCGGCTTCACGCCCTGCTTCGGCCTGCTGGATAAGAGCGACCTCAAAAAAATAGACTTCCCCATCCTGTTCTTCATCTCTGCATGTATGGCCATCGGCATCGTGGCCATGGAACTCGATATTCCCAAGAATGTCGTTGCCGGTATCATGCCCTTCATGCAGGCCGTGGAAAACTCCTCCATCATCGCCATAGCCAGCTACTGGTTCGGTTTCGTCGTCAACATGCTGCTCACTCCCGTTGCAGCGGCTACCACGCTCAGTATTCCCATTGCGGAAATAGCCACCCATCTCGGCGAACCCGTCAAGGCCGTACTCTACAGCTTCCTGTACGGACTCAACCAGTTCGTACTGCCCTATGAACTCGGTCAGGCGCTGGTCATGTTCGCCACCGGCTATGTGCACATCAAGCACATTATCGTCGTCATGGGACTGAGAACCATCTTCGTTACGGTTGCCATCGGTATCATGAGCGCCTTTGTGTGGCCTCTCATGGGAATCTAGCAGCAACTTTTTCGTCATAACGCGGCAGTTCCGGAACAGACTTCTGCTCTTCCGGGACTGCACTTTCACAGCATGTATCCTTAACGCTTCGGGGAGTTTTCATGGTACTGCTCAAAAGCAAGGGAACCAAGTGGTCGGCCAGTCTCCTCTGTGCCATAGCCGCTACCTATCTGCTGCAATCGGACTCGTCTTCCCATATTACTCTTTACTGGTTCGGTACCATTTTCGCCATAGGCATATTTGCCTTTGACCTTCTGCCGACCTTTGTCACGGCCTTTCTTCTGCTGATATTCTATATTCTCACGGGTGTCTCCTCGCCGGATACGGTATTTTCCGGCTTTCTCTCGCCCATTCCATGGATGTGTCTGAGCGGTATGCTCATCGGCGTACTCATGGAAAGAAACGGCCTTGCCTCACGCATCGCTCTTTTTACCGTCAGCAGAATAGGCACCACCCCCATCCGTCTTTATCTGGCCTTTCTCACGGCAGGATATCTTGTCAGCGCCATCATTCCCGATACCATCACCGTCACCATCATCTTCATGGCCATAGCCTCCGGCATGTGCCACAGTCTGAACCTGCCTCAAAGTTCCCGCGCCGCCTCAACCCTCATCCTGGCGGCCTTTTTCGGTTCCAATATCTCCAGCGCATCCTTCCTGCCCAACAATATAGGCCTGCCCGGTCTCATCATGGTCAAGGACATGGGCGTGACCTTCAGCTGGATAGGCTTCTTTGTGGAGAACCTCCCCTACGAACTTCTCAACGCTCTGGTCTCCTTCACCATTCTGCATTTCTTCGGCAGCAGGGAACTCGGGCGCTACATCACGGCCTTCCGAAACAGCGCCGCCCGCGAACTTGAAGCTTTGGGCGGCATGAGCACGCGTGAAAAGAAAACACTTCTGCTCGCTCTTATGGCTCTTCTGGCCTTCACCACCGAAAGCCTGCACTCTCTCCCCGGCTACTACGCGTTCTGCGCCGTCGTACTGCTCGGTTTCACGCCTCTTTTCAATCTCCTCTCCACGGACGACCTGAAAGAAGTACAGTTTCCCATTCTGTTCTTCATTGTCGGCTGCATGGCCATCGGCACCGTGGCCGGAGAACTCGGTCTCCCGACATGGCTCGCTCAGAACCTCCAGCCGATTCTGGAACAGTTCAAGTCCGGTCCTCTGGTCTCGCTTTTCGCCTACTGGACCGGTATCCTCGCCAATATGGTACTCACGCCCATAGCGGCGGCCACATCCTTAAGCGTACCTATGGGAGAAATAGCCAGCTCCCTCGGGCTCACCATCAAACCTGTGCTTTACAGCTTCCTCTACGGACTCGACCAGTTCATCCTTCCCTATGAGCTTACTCCGGCGCTCATCATGTTCGCCACAGGCTACGTCCGTATCAAGGACCTTCTTGTCGTCATGCCTCTGCGCATGCTCGGCACCAGTGTTGCGGTCGTTCTTGTGGCCGCCTTCTGCTGGCCCGCTCTCGGCATATAGTCGTCCCGCCCGACGGCAGAGCTCTGCTTCGCCGTCCGGCGCACCTGCCGCTCCGCATCCGTCTCTTCCGAAAAGCACGCTTCAAAGCAACGCTCTCCCCACACAGGTCCGCTCCGGTAAAAACGACCTCTACGTTTGTGCAGCAAAGGTTCCCTATGACCCGAAACCGTCTTTATGCTTTTCTCTGTCTGATATTTCTCATCATAGGCGGGGGTATGGTAGCTACCAAATACGCTCTTGCCTCCTTTTCCGCCCCTCAGATAGTATTCCTGCGCCTTCTCTTTCCCGCCCTCATCTACGGCCTGCTGCGCCGACGCTGGCTTCCTCTGCCCTACCGCCGGGGAGACTGGAAACTCCTTGCTGTCATCGTACTGTGCGAGCCGTGTCTGTTCTTCATCTGCGAAACGCTGGGTATGATGTACACCACGGCCTCACAGGGCGGCGTTATTGCAGCCTGCCTGCCCATTCTGATGGGGCTTGCCGGATGGATATTCTTGAAGGAACGTCCCAGCACCCCTCTCATCATCGGCATTCTTCTGGCCGTCATCGGGGTCGCCGGCGCGTCCTGGTTCAGCGAAGCAAGCGAATCCGCTCCCAATCCCCTGCTCGGCAACCTTTTCATGTTCTGCTCCATTCTGGCCAGCAGCCTCTATGCTGTTCTCACAAGACGCATCACGCAGCGCTACAGCGTCTTTTCCATAGCGGCCATCCAGTCCATAGGCGGCGCGCTCTTCTTTCTGCCTCTGGCTCTTTTCTCTCCTGCTCCGCATGCCGTCCACGCCTCTTCTCTTATGGGGATTGCGTATCTCGGTGTCATGGTGGGGCTGGTCGCCTACTGCGGCTTCAACTACGCCCTTCAGCAGCTCACCGCCGGAGAAGTCGGTCTGTTTTCAAGCCTGGTTCCCCTGTCAACCTGCCTCTTTGCCTTCCTGCTTCTGGGCGAAACACTCTCCCTGCGCCAGAATCTCTTCATGGCGGTCACTCTCGCGGGGGTCATCATTGCGGCGCTTCCGGGGCGAAAAAAGGGCACAGGGGACGACTCCCCATCAGGCGCTGTCTGAAACAACTTACATATTCCTCTGTTGCCGCATGGCGTTCTTCTCTTTCAGACCGCACAACGCGTAACCTGCCGTTTTCGTCCTGTCCAACGCAAAACAGCATGAGACAGGGGCAGATTCCGATACGAAATTCCCCTTTTCCTTTCTCCAGGTCAGGCTTTCGGCGACGAGTATCCCCTTCTTCTCCCGGACTGTCCCCTGCCGTATCGCAAGGTGCGCCCGTCTGAAAGCGCGCAGGCATTCTTGCCAGACCATATCGTTCTTTCCTCTATTCCCCCGGAAAAAACGGAGTATCCGGCTTGCGGCCTGTCTCCCCGGCAGGCGCGGCTCTGCCCGAGGCTTTCTCTTTGCAGAATTTCGGCAAAGAGAAAGCCTCTTTTGTCCCGAAGACCGGCCGCTCACGAACAGCACGCCCGGCAGGAAAACGCTCTTCTGCTCCCTGTAAACGCTGTCGGGAAAACCCCGCACGAGCGCTCTGAGAACGAGCCTTCCCCCGTCTGTTCGCGCAAGCTCTCCGCCATGGTCTCTGTCCTTCTTCCCCGTCGCGACCGCCCCGGCAAGGCACGAAAACGCTTCTCAAAAGCATCCTTCCGTCACCTGTCCATTGCCGCACGACAAACCGCGACTCATGGTGAAGGAAAAGCGCGACGGAAACAGACACACATAACGCCGGCGCCTCAAGCAGACATACGCTGTATTTTCTTTTCGCATGGTTTCGTATAGGTTTGCTTATGCCCCCTGTTTGAAAACGCGAGGGTGCCTCGGCGCTGCCCCGGTAAGACTTCCCCGACGGGTAGCCGGGCGGCACTAAGACATAAACGACGACGCCCCCGGCGCCTGCGTAATATTAATGAGGTTTCCATGGCAGACAAGTATTCCGTCACGCAATATTCCGTCAGCACCATTCTCGGATATATTGAGGCTGGAGATATTGCCATTCCGGAAATACAGCGCCCTTTCGTCTGGAAAGGGCGACAGGTGCGCGATTTTATCGATTCGCTCTACCATGGCTATCCCACAGGGTATCTCATTATCTGGCAGAACCCCGACGTAAAGCTGAAAAACGGAAGCCATGCCGTCGGGAAAAAAGTCCTCATCGACGGACAGCAGCGCGTCACAGCTCTTATGACGGCCATTGCGGGCCATTCCATACTGACGGAGAACTATGAGGAAAAAGTCATCCGTATCGCTTTCAACCCTCTGGCGGAAACGGAGACGGAGCGCTTTGCCGTACAAACGCCCGTCCATCTGAACAGCAAGGATTGGATTGCCGACATTTCCGAGTTCTTCAAGCCCGACTTCTCCCAGATGAAATTCCTGCGCCGGTACCTGGAGGACAACCCGGAAGCGGATGAAGAACTTGTGGAAAAAAGCGTCACACGGCTCACGGGCATAAAAAACTGCCAGCTCGGCGCCATCATGCTCGTGCCCGACCTCGACCTCAACGAGGTGACGGAAATCTTCGTCCGCATCAACTCCCAGGGCAAGCGTCTGAACGAAGCGGACTTTGCCATGTCCAAAATCGCGGCCGACGAAAAGTACGGCGGCAACACGCTGCGCAAGGCCATCGACTATTTCTGTCATCTGGCGGTAGCGCCTTCGTTTCATCAGCAGATGGCGGCACACGACCTTGCGTTCATGTCATCGGTCTATGCGCCGAAGATGCTTTGGCTCAAGGACGATAAAAACGACATCTATGAGCCTTCTTACAGCGACATGCTGCGCGTTTCCTTCATGCATCAGTTCAAACGCGGCAAACTGGGAGACCTGGTCAGTCTGCTCTCCGGCCGCGACTTCAAGGACAGAATATTCAAGGAAGAGATTGCCGAAGACTGCTTCGCCAGAATGCAGACCGGCGTTCTCAACTTCATGAACGAATACAACTTCACGCAGTTCGTTCTGGCCATACGCGCGGCCGGATTCATCTCGCCCAGGCTGCTGAACTCCCAACTGACACTGGACTTTGCCTATACGCTGTATCTGCTGCTCAGACAGAGCGGCGAGATACCGACAGCACAGCTCAAAAGCTGCATCCAGAAATGGTTCGTCATGACCACGCTTACAGGCAGGTACATAGGCTCCCCGGAATCACAGATGGACAAGGACCTGCGCAGTATTGAAGAAAAGGGCTTTTTCCCCTTTCTGAAGGAAAACGAAGAGGCAAACCTGTCGGACTCCTTCTGGAAGACCCGTCTCGTACAGAACCTGGCGACCTCTTCCATAAGCAGTCCCTATTTTCTGGTCTATCTGGCCGCCCAGATATTCCACGGCGACCGCTCTCTGCTCTCGAACTCCGCCCGGGTCGCTGATTTAATCGCGATATCGGGAGACGTCCATCATATTTTTCCCAAGGAATACCTGAAAAAAAACGGAATCACGGACAAAGCTCTTTATAACCAGGTGGCGAACTACGCCTATCTCGATACCAACATCAACATCTCCATCGGAGCCAGAGCACCGCAGGATTACTTCAGTGCCGCCTTTGCGCAGTGTGAAGGCGCGGAGCGAAGCATCGGTACCATTCTCGACAGAGAGGAACTCATCAATAATTTGAAAGCCAATGCCATCCCTGATGGAACATGCTCCATGACTGCGGACGATTATGCAGACTTTCTTCAGCAGCGTCGCATACTTATGGCTCAAAAGATAAGGCGGTACTACTATGGGCTATAAGCGCCCGGCCCATAGTGCCACCACGCTTCTCAACACCTCTCCCCTCCTGTACGGGCTTATCCCGCTGCCGCCAACAGCTGAAGCCCGACCTCTGCCGTTTCCATGCGGATATCAGGCCGTAAGGCGACCTTCCCGCAATACTCGCTTCCGTAACAGGACATGAAAAAAGGGAGCACATGCCCCCTTTTTCATATCCATGCAGCATTACAAGGAATATGCCGCCTTGAATCCCGAATGAATCGCTTCCATGACCTTGCCGACATGAGCGCAGTCCCCAAGCGCCTTAAAAGGAACGCCGCTCAACGAAAGCTCCGCAAGCAAACGCATCCTGCTTTTGTAGCCAAGCGCCACCACGATATCGTCAAAGCCTTCCATCCAGTATTCCGCCCCCCATGTATTACGGACTTTGACCCTGCCTTCCGCCACTTCCAGACACTCGGTATGGAGCACGGGCCTGATGTTCATCCCGGCAATACGTTTCAGAAGCAGAGCCCTGCTTCTGACTTCCATATCCACGGCAAGAGCATCCCGCAACTCGAGAAGACAGACCTCCTTACCCTGCGCTGCAAGAAATTCCGCCGTCTCACTGCCCACCAGTCCTCCGCCGAGAATAAGAATCTTCTGTCCTACGGAGATACCCTGCAACACTTCCTGAGCCGTTCTGACCCCCTTGCCTCTGCAAAACGCCGGAACTGCCGGCTCGCTTCCGACCGCCGTGAAAACCATGTCAAAGCCGCCTTCCGCCAGTTCCCGGGCCGAAACCGCTCTTCCCAGCTTCAGCGTCACTCCGGCTTTGGGAAGATTCTCTGCAAAATAGCGTATCAGCTTGCGGAAACTCTGCTTATGGGGCGGAAGCACAGCAACATGCAGCAGGCCGCCTACCTCCTCATGTTCATCAAACAGCGTAACCTCATGTCCGCGACGGGCTGCCGTCAGAGCTGCCATCATGCCGGCAGGCCCTGCGCCGACCACCGCCAGCCTGACAGGCGACGCCGCCGGAACTGCCGGATAAAGAGCTTCACACCCTGCTCTGGGATTGACCGCACAGGTGACGGGTCTGGCTCTGATGAGCTCGCCTATGCAGCCTTCATTGCACGCCAGACAGGGACAAATCTCCGATTCTCTGCCTTCCTGAGCCTTGCGCGGCAGTTCCGGGTCTGCTATCAGCGCGCGTCCCATG
>CASFUJ010000012.1 GCA_949297645.1 uncultured Desulfovibrionaceae bacterium | reverse complement strand
CGCACCTTATCAATGAAAGAACGGGCCTGCCCGTCACGCCGTATCTCAGCGGCCCGCTCGGCGGCGACCAGCAGATAGGCGCAAAGGTGGCAGAAGGCCATATCGACATCATCGTCTTTTTCTCCGACCCTCTGACCGCCCAGCCCCACGATCCCGACGTGAAGGCGCTTCTGCGCATCGCGCAGGTTTATGACATTCCCATCGCCAACAACCGTTCCACGGCGGATTTCATCATCACCTCGCCGCTTTTCAGCGGGGACTACACCTATACGCCGCATAACCACTTCCCTGTGAAGAACAGATAAATGCGGATGGGGGCGGGCAACTTCGTCGTATTTGTCGTATTCTCCGTCAGACCTGCCCGGATGGGCAGGCGGAAGGTCCTGCATGTATGAAAAAAGCGGTTCGGCTTTGCACAGGCAAAGCCGAACCGCTTTTTCTGTCCTTACGGAGTATGTTTTTCAGACCGGGATGGTGAAGCCGGAACGGACAGATACGGGGGATGTCGTTTTCTTGTGCGGCAGCGATTATGCTTCTGCACGCCCGGGGCGGTGAAATATGCGGGAGAAGCGGTTCAGTCGTTTGCGCTTTCCAGCGAGGCCAGCAGCTTTTCGAGAGCCTTGCCGCGGTGGCTGCGGGCCATTTTCTCCTCGCGGGAGAGTTCTGCGCCCGTACGGCCGCTTGCAGGGTCGAGAAAAAGCGGGTCATAGCCGAAGCCGTTGCTGCCGGAAGGCGTTTCCACAATGCTGCCCTCCCATGCTCCGCTGACCACGAGGTCCTTCGGTGCGTCCTTCCATGAGGAGGGATAGACCATGGCCATGCAGCAGCGGAAGCGTGCGGTGCGTTTTTCGGCGGGTACGCCTTCAAGATTCGCAAGAAGCTTGCGGTTGTTGCGCGTATCCGTGCTTTCGCCTTCCACTTCCGGCCAGTCTGTGCTGTAGCGGGCCGAATACACGCCCGGTGCTCCGCCGAGAGCGTCCACCTCTATGCCCGAGTCGTCGGCCACGGCGGGCAGGCCGAGGGCGTCGGCCACGGCATGGGCCTTGATAAGGGCGTTTTCCTCAAATGTGGCGCCGGTTTCCGGCACGTCGGGAAAATCGGCCGGCAGGCTTTGCACGTCGAAGCCGAAACGGGAAAGGGGCTCGCGCAGCTCCTTTACCTTACCCTGATTATGTGTGGCCAGAATGAGCGTCTGGGGGAGTGTCATGGGGTCTCCTTGCCGAAAGGCGGTTTTCATGGCAGAAAGGGATATCGCAGGCCAGTCCTGTTGACAAGTCCGGGCCTGTCTGAAGGTTGTATGCTCCGTATCTATTCCCAAAGTCTTGGCTGCCCCAAGACCCGTGTGGACACCGAACGTCTGCTGGGTTCCCTGGGCCCTGTCGTCACCGTGGATTTGCCTGAAAAGGCCGACCTCGTGTTCCTCAATACCTGCGCCTTCATCGCGCCTGCGGTGCAGGAATCCGTGCAGACCATTGTGGAGATGATAGAGGATTTGAGCGCGATGCCTGCGGCGAAGAAACCCTTTTTCGCCGTGGCGGGATGTCTGCCGGGGCGTTACGGTATTGCCGACCTCAAGGCGGAGCTGCCGGAGGTGGACCTCTGGCTTCATACCGACGATATCGACACCTGGGCGGAGCAGCTCTCCTGCGCGCTGCACCTGAAGGAAAACGCGCCCGGACGCATGCTCAGCACGGGTCCGTCCTACGCATGGCTGAAGATCGGCGAGGGATGCCGTCACAACTGCTCCTTCTGCGCCATTCCCTCCATCCGCGGAAAATATGCTTCCGAACCGGCGGACAAGCTGGTCACGGAAGCCTCTGCGCTGGTGAACGACGGGGTGAAGGAACTCATTCTCGTGGCGCAGGACGTCACGGCCTACGGCACGGACTTCGGAAAGGATCCCCGTTATCTTCTGGAAAGACTGCTGACGCTCGACGGGCTTGAGCGCCTGCGTCTGCTTTATCTGTATCCCGGCGGCCTTACCCGCGAGCTGCTGCGTTTTCTCCGTGAGGCGGGCAAACCCTTTGTGCCGTATTTCGACATGCCGCTGCAGCATGCGCATCCGGACATACTGAGCCGTATGGGCCGCCCCTTCTCGGGGAATCCGCAGGAAGCGGTGGACCGCATACGCGAATTTTTCCCCGAAGCCGCCCTGCGTACGACCATGATGGTGGGCTTTCCCGGGGAAAGAGACGAACATTTCCGCACGCTCATGGATTTCGTGGAGAGAAACCGCTTCCACCACATGGGTGTGTTCGCTTTCCAGCCCGAAGAGGGCACGGCGGCGGCTTCCATGCCGGACCAGGTTGACGAGGACGTCAAGGAAGCCCGCAGGGATGAACTTATGGAACTTCAAAGCGGTATCAGCGAAGACATCCTCGCCGGGTACGCCGGTCAGCGCATGGACGTGCTGGTGGACGAAAGCTCCGACGAATGGCCCGGTCTTCATACCGGCCGCACATGGTTTCAGGCTCCGGACGTGGACGGCCTGACCTATATCAGCGGCCCGGGTGTGGAAAAGGGCGCCATGGTGGAGGCTGATATCGTGGAAACCAGGGAGTACGACCTCGTGGCCCTGGCATGACCAGAGGATATTCATGCGAAAACTGGTGCTTTTTCTTTTCTGTTCGCTTTTTCTTGTTTCCTGTGTTTCTTCTTCAAGCCCTTCCGACGACATCAGCGGAGTGTGGGTGGATGAGCAGGAGAGACTGTATTTTCTGGATGAAGACGGCGCGCTCGGTATTCCCGACAGAACCGCGCTTTCCGGAGTGAGCTGGAGTCTGGAGAACGGCGTTCTCACCCTTGCCACCATGGACAGTCCCGGCGGCGCAGTGAAGGAACAGAAGCTCATTCTGAAGGAGGCGCGCGCGGGCAGGCTGGAATTTTCCGATGCCGACGGCGCCGCCGTGGTATGGGAAAAGAGCCGTGCCAAGATAGGAAAGCTGGAAGGGACGCTGTTCTATCGCGAACGCATGGCCCTGCCGCCGGAAGTGGTGGTCAGTGTGCAGCTCTATCCGCTGCATTCTCCCATTCCTGTGGCCACGTCCATCGTGCCTGCCTCGGGAAGCGGGCAGATTCCCTTCCGCGTCTATTATCTGGAACAGACCGTCAAGGGCCCGGTGCGCCTTGCGGCCGCCATTCTGAGCAGCGGAGAAACGCTTTTCGCCACGCAGAACGATGAAATCATCTCTCTGCCCGGCACGCCTTCCGTGCTGCTGTACCGTACCTTGCCGGGGGAACATCAGCTGCCCCCGCTCAAGACGCCCGCAAGCTACAGGGGAACGATGAAGATGTCCGGCCGCGACGTCACCGTCCATCTGTATCTTGAAGAAAACGGCGTGGCGCTGCTCACGCAGGACGGGGACCGCAATCAGTATATGGGCACCTGGATGGAGAAGGACAGAAACCGTACCATAGAAATCACGCGCGGCGCTCTCGAGCCTGTTACCGCCACGCGCGAAGCGGGCGGCAATCTTCTGTTGAACGGACTCTCTGCGCGATCCATCGAGCTGAAGAAAGCCGACATCGCCTGGCCTTCGAAGGGCTTTCTCATGGAAGGAGAGCTCAGAAGCGAGAACGGCAGACCTGTTTTTTCCGAATGCAATTCTCAGCGTGATATTCCCATCCTGCCTTCAGGCAGAGGCTATGCCCAGCTCAGCCATATCATGCAGGAAAACGGCAACGCTTCCGTGGTGCTGGAAGGCAGAATGCAGAACGGCCGTCTTGAGGCTTCCAACGTCTTTCTGGTGCAGAAGGGGGGCGTCTGCTCCACGGAGAACTACGCTTCCGCGCCGCTTCTTCAGACCTACTGGCGTCTGCGCGAAATCGACGGACAGGAAATTTCCCTCTTTCCCGATCAGCCCGAGCCGCATCTCATTCTGCGGGAGAACGGACAGGCCACCGGTTCCGACGGCTGCAACAACTTCTTCATGAACTGGCAGCGCGAAGGCGACAGACTGACTTTCAAGGAAGGAGGCTCCACTCTTCGTCTCTGCCCGCAGGGGGAAGAGCAGTCCCGTGCCATGCATGAGATGTTCTCCCGTGTTGATGAATGGAATATCAACGGCTCCATGCTGGAGCTGCGTTCCGGAAAAAGCATCGTCGCCGTGTTCGAGGCTGTGGAGATGTAGCCCTGTTTTCTGGTTGTAAAACAGGAGAAAAAGAGCCCCGGGGAAGACGTCATGGTCTCCCGGGGCTCTTTTTCCGTTCTTTCGCCTGTTATGCTTCGGAGAGACAGTTCACGGGATGCCGGGGAACGCGTCCTTCGAGAACGTCCACGATGTTTTCTGCCGCCGCCATTTCAATGGCAAGTCTCACCCTGTCCACGGCGGAGCCGAGGTGAGGAGTGAAAAGCGTATTCAGTTCCGGGGAGAGCAGCGCCGGACAGATGCTTTCGGGGCGACTGTCGAGCGCCCAGTCCTCGAAGGCGAACACATCGGCGGCATATCCCGCCAGACGCCCGCTTTCCAGCGCCTGGGCCACAGCCTGTTCATCAACGCAGGAACCCCGCCCTGTGTTCACGAGAAAAGCCCCCTGTTTCATGAGGGCAAGGCGGCCGGCGTCCAGCAGGTTCCGGGTTCCGGGAGTCAGAGGGGTAAGAACGAGAACGAAGTCGGATTCTTTCAGTACCTCTTCCAGAGGTCGCATGTCCACGCCGCGTTCGCGGGCTCCGGCGGCAGCGTGTTCGGAAATGTCGAAGCCGAGCAGTCTGGCATTCCAGCCCCGGAGCAGGCCGGCCACGGCCTGACCGAGCCTGCCCATGCCCAGAAGGCCCACGGTGGAGCCCGCCACACCCGTGCCGAACAGTACCGGACGCCATCCCCGGAAATCGCTGCGTACGCGTCTGTCGCCTGCGGGGACGTTGCGGCTGAGGCCGAGCATGAGGGCCACGGTCAGTTCCGCCGTGGGAGCCGTCAGCAAATCGGGCACATAGGTCAGCCATACATGATGGCGCGTGGCGGCCTCCACGTCGAAGTTGTCATAGCCTTTCAGGGCCGCGCCTATGACCTTCAGGCGCGGGGCCAAGGAGAGCAGCTTCTCATCCACCTTGTCGGGCATGAACATCATGACGGCGTCCGCCTCTCTTATGCGCTCCTGAAGCTCTTCCGGGGGGATGCTCTCATCGGTCGGGTTCAGGTCGAGAGTGCAGTGTTTTTCCAGGTATTCCACGACTTCCGGGTGAATCCGGCAGGTAACGAGACAGCGGGGTTTTGTATTCATGAGACTTTTCTCCGTATTCTGGAGCCGAGACCGTCCACCAGCGTGACCATGACGAGAATGACGAGCAGGATGGCGGACACTTCCTGATACTGCATGATGCGCAGCGAAGCCATGAGCTCGAAGCCTATGCCCCCGGCGCCTACCATGCCCATGACCGTGGAGGCACGGAAATTGTATTCCCAGCGATAGACCAGCGTGTCCACGAGCTGGGGCATGACCTGCGGAAGAATGCCGTAAAGGACGGTCTGCGCCTTTGTCGCGCCCACGGCGCGTATGGCTTCCACCGGCTTGGGGTCGCAGTGCTCGATGGATTCCGCAAAGAACTTGCCCACCATGCCGACGGAGTGCAGGCCCAGGGCCAGCGCGCCGGGAAGAGCCCCGAAACCCACCGCCGCCACGAAGATGATGCCCATGATGAGCTCGGGCACGGAGCGGAGTATGTTGAGGATGCCTCTTGCCAGGCGGTACATGGTCCTGTTCGGCGCCACGTTTCCGGCCGCCATGAGGCCCACGGGCAGGGAAAGAACCAGCGCTATGAACGTTCCGGCGACACTCATGCACAGCGTATCGACGACCGGTTTTCCCCATTTTGCCATGTTGGTGAAGTCCGGCGGAAACATTTCCCCCAGAAGCTGCCAGAGCGCCGGGCCGCCTTCCACCATTCTTTTCAGGTCGAGAAGGCCCGTATGCCATGAGCAGACGATGACGAACAGGCCGAGAGCGGCGAGTTTCAGGCATGTCCTGCGGTAGTTGCCGCTGACGGTGCGCCTGACCTCTTCAAGCGTTGCTGCCATGTTACATCTTTTCCAGATTGAGGTTCAGAATTTTCGCCAGGTCGCGTACGGGATCATAGGCCTTATCGTCGATGGACACGAAGCCGTCGGCCTTGAAGGGCTTGAGAACGGCGGGGTCCTTCATGTCGAGAAAAGCCTGTCTGACGGCCTTCTTCAGCTCGGGATTCAGGCCCGCGCGCATGGTCCAGGGATATTCGGGAAAGTCCTTCGACGTGGCGATGACCCTGATGTTGTCCGCCTTGAGCAGTCCCTTTTCCATCATGGTGTGGAAAATGGGCTCGGACATGCCGCCGGCCTGAGCGTTGCCGTTCTGTACGTTCAGGGCCACGGCGTCGTGGCTGCCCACGAAGTGTTCCCTATAGTCCTTTCCGGCGCTGAGTCCGTCGTTCAGAAGCAGAGACTTGGGAATGAGATGGGAGGATGTGGAGGCTATGTCTCCGAAGGCCATGTCGTGTCCCCTGATGTCGGCAATCTTTTCAATGCCGCTTCCGGCATGGGCGATGACCACGGAACGGTATGTGGCCTTGCCCTTTTTCTGCATGGCTGCAAAAGGCTCGATATCGCATTTCGATTTGGCCATGACATAGGAAAGCGGGCCGAAATAGGCGAGATCCAGACGGTTATGACGCATGGCCTCTATCATGGACGAGTAGTCGGTGGTGACGACGAGTTCCACCTTTCTGCCCAGTTTTTCCTGGAGGTAGTTCTTCAGATTTTCGTTGTTTTTGATGACTACGCTGGGGCTTTCGTCGGGCAGAAGGGCTACTCTGAGCGTCTGCGGATTATTGTCCTCCGCGGCGAAGGCCGCCGTGTTCAGGGCCAGAACACCCAGAAGGGAAAGGACGACGTTGCGGATTCTCATGAAAAAACTCCTTGGGAAAATATTGTTGAAAGGATGGGCGACACGCCACGAGAAAAATGGACGGCGCGTCTGCGGGATGCTTTTGTCCGTTCCGGAAGCTTGAGGCTTGCGGGCGCTTCGGCAAGGCGACAGACTTCATCAGGCGGCGAGGGCAGGCTGAAAAGATGGGGAGAGCGCCATGCCGGGCGCGGATTTTTCTGCGGGAGATGTGTCGTACAGGCGGGTGAGGTCGCTTTCGGTCAGTTCGTCGGCGCTGCCGTCGAATACGACGCGTCCGGCGTTGAGGGCGACGATTCTGTCGGCGAATTTCCGGGCGAGGTCCACCTGATGAAGACTCACCACCGAGCAGATGCCGCGCTCCCGACAGATGCCGTGAAGAAGTTCCATGACCTCGTGCGCTCTCTGCGGGTCGAGGCTGGCTACAGGTTCGTCGGCAAGCATGATTTCAGGCTGCTGCATGAGCGCTCTTGCAATGCCCACGCGCTGCTGCTGGCCGCCGGAAAGGCTTCCTGCGGGGGTGAGGGCGAAATTTTCCATGCCCACGCGGGCAAGACAGGCGTATGCCTTTTCCACTTCTGCAGGAGAGGGGGGAAGCAGCCCCTGGAACAGGGAATGAAAGCCTATGCGGCCGTTGAGCGTGTTTCTCAGCGCCGTCTCCCGCAGAATGAGCTGATGCTGCTGAAAAATGAAGCCGGTCTTCCGGCGAAGGGCCCTCAGTTTTCCGGCCGTATCGACCTGTCCGATGCCGCGCACGCTGATGCTGCCTTCCGAGACGGGACTGAGCAGGTCGAGGCAGCGCAGAAGGGTGGATTTGCCGGCTCCCGAGGGGCCGAGAAGGACCGTAAAGGAGCCCGGAGCGAGATGAAGGGTCGTCGGGTGAAGCGCCGTCGCAGAGCCGTAACGTTTGGCGATGTTTGTTGCCTGAAGCATAAGTTCCTCCTGGAAAACAGGAGAAAGCTATGTCGGAAATATGACCCGCTCATCGCGCCGATATGAATTTTTCATGACAGTTCAGAGAGATGATTTCATATCCGGGCAATAAAAAGGCCCGCTCCTCTGGGGGAGCGGGCCGGAAGGACGAATGTTCCCGACGTGGGAATTTCCGGGAAAGTCGTGCCTACAGCGAGCAGAGATACGGGTCGTCCTGCGTGAGATAGTTGCGCACGTAGTCGTCCACGCCTTCTTCCAGGGAATGGAATTTCACGGGGCACTTTTCGCGCTCAAGCCAGGACATGTCGGCTTCGGTGAAGTACTGGTACTTGCCCTTGAGATGGTCGGGCATGTCGAAGTATTCGATGTTCTCTTCCCTGTCCATGGCGGCGAATACGGCCTTTGCCAGATCGTTCCAGCTGCGGGCGCGGCCCGTGCCCACGTTGAAGATGCCGTTGCGCGAGGGATTTTCCATGAACCAGCGCATGAGGGCGGCGCAGTCCTTGGAATAGACGAAGTCGCGCACGAATTCACCGTCGCCGTAGCGGGGAGTGTCCGACTTGAAGAGGCGTATTTTTCCGGTTTCCCTCACCTGCGGCACGGCGCGGCACACCATGCTCATCATGCTGCCCTTGTGATATTCGTCGGGGCCATAGACGTTGAAGAACTTGAGGTTCACCACTTCGCCGAGCAGCTTGTGCTGCAGGCACCACATGTCGAAGAGCTTCTTGGAATAGCCGTACATGTTCAGCGGGCGGAGTTTCGGCATGATGTCCAGCGAGTCGGAGAAGCCGAGTTCGCCGTCGCCGTAGGTGGCGGCGCTGCTTGCGGTGATGAAGCGCGCCCCCGCCTCAAGGGCGGCCAGGCACAGTTCCACGGTGTAGTGGAAGTTGTTCTCCATGAGAAAGTCGGCGTTGCGCTCGGTGGTGGAGGAGCAGGCGCCCATGTGAATGACGCATTCCACGCCTTCCAGCTTCTTGCCGGAGCGGAGTTGGGCGAGAAAGGCGTCGCGGTGCATGTAGTTGCTGTAGCGCAGGTGGGAGAGGTTCTTCCACTTTTCCGTGGAGGCGAGGTTGTCCACCACGAGGATGTCGTCCATGCCGTGGCGGTTCAGTTCCCATATCATGTTTGCGCCGATGAGGCCGGCGCCGCCGGTGACTATTATCATGCTTTCCTCTTCAGTGTGGCTTTGGTGGTCTGCACGAGAGTGATGCTGCCGTCGGCATTGTGGCGGGCGTCGATGCCGAACATGATGACGGTGTGCATGAGAGGCCGGCCGAACAGAAAGTCCAGCATTTCCTTCTGCACCTTGCCTTTTTCCATGACGAGTTCCCTGAAGGCCCTGTCGTATTCCACCACTTCCACGAGAGCCCGGCGCGCCGCTTCCTGCTCTTCGAGATGGGAGGCGAGTTCTATGAGGGCCGCGTAGTTGCAGCGGGATTCGTGGGCTTCCACGGAATCCTGAAGCCACGCTGGCGCGTGGAGAAGCTCGAGAATGGCCCTGCGGTCAAGCCTGTCTTCTCCGTGCATGGCAAGCAGCGCCTTGGGGTCGTCGCAGAACAGGGCTCTGCATTCGGCCGGGCGCTTTTCATGGATGAAGCAGCGGTTGTCCGAGGTGAGGAAACGGCAGGTCCAGTCGTCGGGCCGGGAGCCGAAGGGAGCGGCGATTTTCACGATTTCCTCGGGCAGCGGCACCACATGGTCGTTGGAGGTGTCGCGCACGAGTTCGCCTGCGCGGAAGGTGCACAAATCCTGAAGCTGGAGCACGCCTTCCACAAGCAGGGGCGCGTCTTCCTTATGCAGGGCCGGGCCGCCCTTGCGGCAGCATGTTCCGCACTGGCGGCACTGATGGTTATCGCTCATGATAGTTTCCTTATGCTGTGCTCTTCCAGAAGGCCGCGCCTTCCGGAAGAGCGTCTGCGGAGGGCCTTACCGCCCCTCCCTGTACAGTCTGAGCCGGTTGATGCGCACTCTGCGGTACTGCATGTGGGTTTCCAGCATGTTTCTGCGCTGATGCAGCTCGTGTATTTCCTGCGGAAACACGATGCCCTTTTCCACGTCCTCGGCGGCCATGAGACGGCGTATGCCATCCTGACAGCGCTTCTGCTCGGCGGCGATGATTTCCACCTGAGCTTCAAGCTCAGAAATCGTCTCCGGTAGCGGGTTCAGGAGGAAGTTCTCCATAGACTCCATGGGCGATGACGCGTCTGCGCGCGGGTTTGGCATCTTCGGTCTCCTGCTCGGCTTTGCGTTTCAGTTCGGGACGGGGCAGCGTGTTGTACATGTTCCAGAAAGCCGGGAAAAGGCCGGTCATCACGCCGGGATTGGACAGGTGCAGGTTGGGCCGGAGGAAGGCGCCGAGCGCATAGGCCATGGCCCACTGCGCGGAAGGAGCCACCCAGGAGCCGGGCACGGTCTCTTCCACGGGCGCAAGCGCGTTGTCCTTTTCCTCCACGCCGCAGCGGGCGAGGAAGGCCGTGACGAGGTGGCGTTCCTCTTCCGAGAGTTCGGGCAGGGAAACCTTGGTCCCTTCATGCGCGGCGGCTGCCATGATGACGGTGCACAGCGGAAGAAGTTCGGGGCAGCGTTCCATGACGGCCCGCATGATTTCGGGCGCAGGAGCGGCGGTTTCGCGTTCCTTGCCGGTGCATTCCACCTCATGGGCGCCGTATTTCACGTTGAGTCCGGCGCCGCGCAGGATTTTTTCCGCAAGGGCGCTTGCCGTATCGCCGCCCCAGACGCCTTCGAGTACGGCGCGTCCGCCGTTGAAGCCCGGCAGCATGAGCACGGTGGCGGCTACACAGGCGTCCATGGGCACAACGGGCTCGGCAGGAACGGTAAGTGCGCCGCGTTCCACGGCGATATGGCGTCCGTCGCGTTCCACCTTCATGCCGCAGCCGGAAAGCACGTCCAGCACGAGGGGCAGAAGACGGGGGTCATGTTCGGGCAGCGTCAGACGGCACGGGGTTTCCCAGAAGGGGGAGGCGAGCACGAGGGCGGCCACGAAATCTTCGGGCAGATCGTCGGCCAGACGAACTTCACGCGGCATGAGACCGGAACATTCCATGCGCACGGGCAGGCCGTCCTGCGAGGGAATGACATTGGTCAGACGTACGCCGAGCTGCGGCAGAAAATGGCGCAGGGGGGCGATATCGAGAAAGCGCAGGGAGCTGTCGCCGGTGAGCTTGAGTCTGGTGGGCATGCCCAGACAGAGCGCGATGACGAGCCAGAGATTGAAGGCGTCGTCGCCGACATGGATGACCTTGTCCATGTTGCGGACAAGCCCCCTGCCGCCGCGGCTCTGCACGTCGCCGTTTTCTTCCCACCAGAGCTGGCCGCCTATCTGATTGAGGACCTTCACGCCGCTTACCACGGCGTCGGTCAGGGGCACGCGGCTCACCTTCGTCTCGCTGCCGGAAGCGGCGGCCACGGCCAGCCAGCAGCGGGCGGCCACGGTGTCGGACGGGGCGGGAATGCGGATGTCCACCGCTTCGCCGTTGGGGGAGAGGTTGTAGTAGCCCTGTTCTTCTTCCATGCGCGTCATGGGTTCTATGGACTGAAGAAGAACAAAAAGGTCGCGGGAGAGGCGGTTGTCGCGGGCAAGGCGCGCGGCCTTGCTTTCCCATGCGGTACGCAGGGCTTTTTCCGTGTCGGGCGCAAGGCGGCCGCCGCTGCGCAGGCGGGCGAGCATCTGGGCGCGACGCACCACGAGGTGCAGAAGGTCGTTGTCCAGATCCATGAGCGCGCCGAGGTCGCGGTTCTTGGAGAAGCCGCGGTCCGTACGCGGACGGAAACCGTCCTTTTTGAAATCTCTGCGCCCTTCCCGGCGCTCGTCGTCGCCGCGCTGTTCCCTGCGCGGGCGGAAATGTTCCGAATGTTCCTGACGGCGTCCTTCGCCGCGTTCGCCGTCTTTCCTGAAGGAACGTCTGGCAAAATCCTTTCTGTCCTCGCCCCTATTATCCATGTCAAACCTGCTTTGCGCTGTGCGTGGCGCGTCGGCGGGCGCGCACGTCGTTTCAAAAGGGGCGGAAAGCGAAGCCGACGCCCCGTACGGACACCAGAAACAAGGCCTTTCCGCAGGGAAAAGGCCATGGTGAAGGCGGCATGATACCGCTATTGCTTCTATCCGGCAAGTCCTTTGCCGTGCCCTTCCCTGCGGGGACGGCAGAGGATATACTCCGTTCCGGTTATGCCGGGAACGGCGCGTCCGCGAGGGGCGCACCCCGGCGGAAAGACTGCTTCGACAAGGATGATGCATGGAACTGTTTACCCCCTTCGACAGAATTTTTTCTTCCTGCGGTCGGATATGGCATATACGCCGCGCCGACATGGACAGGCTGTGGGAAGGCATGGAGGAAAGGGAAGGCGAGGAACGTCTGCCCTACTGGAATGAAATCTGGCCTTCCTCTCTGGCTTTGGCCGGGTGGCTTGCGGAAATGCAGGAGGATATACGCGGCAAAGCCTGTCTCGACATGGGCTGCGGTCTCGGCTTCACCGCCCTGCTCGGCCGTTGGCTCGGAGCCGACGTCACGGCCATGGACTACGAAGCGCAGGCCATCGAATACGCGAACGTGAACGCGACGCTCAACGGAGTGGAAGGGGTGCATTTTGAGGTCATGGACTGGCGGTATCCCTCTTATCCTCCGGACTCGTTCGACCGCATCTGGGCCGGGGACATCATGTATGAAAAGGCCTTTGCAGAGCCCGTGGCGTCCTTCATCGCTTCCATGCTGAAGCAAGGCGGCCGCGCCTGGATTGCCGAACCCGGCAGGGATATCTTCCATCATCTGCTGGAGGAGCTGCCTGCGCACGGTCTTCGTCACAAGCGCATATGCAGCCTTCCCGTTTCTCCGCTTACCGAACAGGACGTGCCCGTGCCCGTGACGATATGGGAGCTGGCGAAGTAGGAAGAGAATGTCCTTGCCGCCGGACGCGGTTTGCTGTTTCCGCATCCGGCGGCCGGAAGACATCTCTGCTGACGGTTTTTCAATACGTTCCCCGGTATCCTTTCCCTTTTGCAACACGCGGCATGGATAGATCGCGGCTTTTGGAAAAACGACGGAAGACGGGCAGCTCCTGAGTCTGATCCCGTTCGTTGCGGAAGGCCCATGTCCCGGGAGAATGCGGCCGTTTTATGGCAGACGTGCCTGAAGCGTCCGGAAACGGCGCGCCGTTCCTGTCTCCGGCATGTGGTCGCGGGGCTGCTGCCGAACATCTTTCCTGTATGGAAGAGCGTGCTGTCCGCGTTTCATATATTGAAACCGCCGTTGCGGCCCGCAAGATTCGCCATGCGCAGTGCGGCTTCCGCCGCCGTGATGGAGCTGACGTCTATTTTCACGCTCGGCATGTCCGCATACAGGGGCAGCCGCTCCATGCTGCGGGGCAGGATACCCGGGCTTCTTCTGCCGCAGGCGATGTCGTCGGACAGGCGCGCCGCAAGAGCCTGAGGCGAGGCGGTCAGGGTGAAGAGAGTGACGCGGGCGTCTGCAAGGTCGAGTCCGTGCAGAATGTCGTCCACAATGGTCTGTGCATGCATGACCCAGCAGAAGATGATGTAGCGGCAGGCGGAGCAGTGCAGAAAATTGTTCAGCAGGTGAACGATGTTGTCCAGAACCATGGCGCGCGTTTCATCGTTCACCACGAAGGGAGACATGTTCCAGCACCAGTCCCCGTCCAGAAACACAGAAGGGGACAGCAGACGGAAAAGTTCCGTGCATGCGCTGGTTTTTCCTACCCCCATGGGGCCGTTGACGAGAATGAGTTCCTTCATCGTTTTTTCCTTGGGGTACCGTCCCATCCGCTGTTCCATGACGGGAAGCACCGGCACGGACTCTTTTGCCGTGAAGACGGGCGGCGGGGTATTACGCCTCGCGTGGACTGCGCACGGGTCCCTCCCGATACTCTTTTGCAGGCGGCATGCAGGAACTTCTCCTGCAGACGGAGGAACGCAGCTTGCAGGTGATGCACTGCGGTTCCGCCGAGGAAATGCCGTCCACGAATTCATGGACGAGCTGGAAGAGCTTTTCCTGCTGTGAGCGCACGGTGCAGAGCGGCGGGTAATAGATGGAGGAAATATCGTCGTCGCTCAGGCAGACGAGGGACATGTCCTTCGGATAGGAAAGCCCGTATTCCTGAAGATAGGAGATGCTGCCTGCCGCCATGTTGCCCATGGGAGAGATGAGCGCCGTGGGGGGATGCTTCTTTTCCAGAAACTGCTTCATGATCTGGCGGCCGTGTTCGAAGGAGGAGCGGGTCAGCCGCGGTTCGTCGTTGAGAAGAACCAGAGAATCCTCGTCAAAGGGCAGATGCATGCGCTGCAGGGTTTCACCGAAAGCTTTGAGTCTGCTGTGAGCCTTTCTGATGTTGGAGTAATAGCTCATGCCGAATCCTATGCGCCGGTGACCTGCCTTGACGAGGGCGGATACCGCCTGGTCCATGATGTTTTCGCTTGTGGCCCCTATGAAGTTGATGTTTTCGCTCTTGTCGTAGGAGTCCCACAGCACAAGGTGGGGAATGTCGTTGCCGAGAACGGCATGGATGTGCTGGTGGCAGTGCAGCCCCGGACCGATGACGACGACGGCGGCCGTTTTGTACTGACGGAAATTATAGAGGATTTTTTTCTCGGTGGCGCTGTCGTAGCAGGAGTTGGCGACCAGAACGTTGTAGTCGAGCTTCGAGGCGTAGGCCTGCACGTCTTCCAGCGTCAACAGGGCGAGGTTTTCGCGCAGGTTGCCTATCATGATGCCTATGAGCTTGCTGGAGCTGCTCGACATGGCAGCGGCAAGGGGATTGTACTGATATCCGAGGGTCCGGAAGGCCTGCTGGACTTTCTTCAGCGTATCCGGACTGAGTTTTTCCGGTGCATTGATGGCGCGGGAGACCGTGGCGGTGGACACGCCGCTGAATTCGGCCACGTCCTTCATGGTGATGTCGCAGGCAATGGGATTTGTCATCGTGTCCTCATCTTCGGAGTTTGCGCCCTGCCGGAATACCGGAATCGTCTTTTTCTAAACGTGGTTGGAAAATGAAGCAATGTCAAATTTGTTACGGGAAAGGGGAAAAAGCGCATGACAGGGACGCCGGAGCGGCGTTTTTTTTGTTTTTTGGGAGGCATGCTGCTGGTCCGATAAAGTAAAAATGTATATAATATCAGTAATTTCCCTATGTTAAAACAATATTTCCTACGGCGTTTTCCTTCCGGAGAGGCATGGGGTTTTATCGTTCCAAGCACGGGGGATTTTTTGTATCGGAAGAAAATTGACGAAAATGTCATCAAAAAAGAAATCAAGTATTTTTTACTGATTTTATAAAATAATACATTGATATTATTTATTTTTATTAAAATGTACGAAGGAAATGCGCTATTGACTAAGGAATGTAATCGTTTACAAAGAATGAAAAGACTTTTTTTTCCACGTTCAACGTGTCACGCATGACAGGAGCGCGTATGGCCAATCTTACGATAAGCACGGAACAGGACGTTGAAGATCTTGCGTGGGGCGCGTGTTTTCAGGGAATCGGCGGCGGCGGCGTCGTTTCCGAAGGGCTGCGGCTTCTCAAGAAGGCCATAGCCGCGCACGGTCCCGTGACCGCGATGGATCCCGACGCCTTCCCGGACGATGAATACGTCGTCACCACGAGTTTCATGGGAAACAGAGCGCCTCTCACGCCGGAGCAGGAGGAACAGAAGAAAAATCTGGGCCTTGTGGAATGGAAATACGAGAACAATCTTCTCGAGGCGCTGCGCTTCATGGAGAAGATTTCCGGAAAGAAGATTTCCGGCATCGTTCCTTCCGAACTCGGCGGCGCCAACACTCCCGGTCCCATGGCCACGGCTCTCAGCCTCGGCATCACGCCCATCAACGGCGACTATACGGGCAAGGCGAAGCCTGAGACCAAACAGGGTATGCCCTGCATAGAGGGAGTTCCGCTCACGCCCATGACGTCCGTGGACAAGTGGGGAAATAAGGCCGTCGTGTATGAGACGGTGAACAGCGCCCTGGCCGAGAGAGAGGGAAAAATGCTGGCTACCGCGGCCTTCGGCAACACGGCCATGGCCTTTTTCCTCATGACCGGTCGCGAGATGAAGAAGTATGTGTTCCGCAACACACTTACGGAGTGCTTCGAGATAGGACGACACATGCGCCTGACCCGCGAGGCGGGCGGCGACGTGCGTCAGGCCCTTCTGGATTTTACGGGAGCGAAGATGCTCTTTGAAGGGAAGGTCGTCAGAAAGGAATGGGGCATTCCGGACGGTTACTATTCCGGTTACCACTGGCTCGAAGGTACGGGAAACTGGGCCGGACATACCTTCAAGGTATGGTTCAAGAACGAGAACCACATCACATGGCTGGATGAAAAGCCCTATGTGACCACGCCCGACCGCGTGGCGCAGGTGCTGACGGCAAGCGGACAGCCCATCATGACGCAGGAAATAGAGGAAGGCATGAACATCAGCTTCATGGCCGTTCCCTCGCGCGCCCGTCACCGGGAGCCGAAGGCCCTGTCGTTCATGGAGCCGCGTCATTACGGTTTTGATATGGACTATGTTCCCATGGAAGAGCTCGTCAAATAACGCAAAGGAGACGTCTATGAAAACAAAAATTGCCTCCCTTCTTCTGGCCGCCGTTCTCGCCGTTCCCGGTTTTGCCGACGCCCGTGAAACGCTGATTATGACGTGTTACGGCGGTGCGTATCAGAACTTCTTTGAAACGGAAATCATCCCTGAATTTACCAAGAATCATGACTGCGAAATCAAGCTGGCCATCGGTCTCGCCAAGGACTGGCTGGCGGAAATGCGTGCGAGCGGCAAGGACAAGGCTCCCTACGACGTGGTCATGATGAACGAAATCTGGGCGAACCAGATGCGTCTTGAAGGATATTTCGACCCGTTTGACGAAACCAAGCTTCCCCATCTCAAGGACGCGCTCATCACCTTCAAGGACAAGAACGACAAGACCTGCGGCGTCATCGGCGTCATTCAGCCCGCGGGCATCGCCTATCTTACCGACAAGGTGAGCAATCCTCCGAAGAGCTGGAAGGATTTGTGGAAGCCCGAATACAAGAACAAGCTCGGCCTGTACACCGCTACCAACGCCATGGGCGGCCAGTTCCTTCTGACCGTGGGCGACGTGTGGTTCAATGACCAGAAGCAGACCTCGAAGGCCATCGACAAGATTAACGAGCTCAAGCCCTTCAAGCTCTCGGAATTCTCCGGGGACATGGAAAAGCAGCTCACCCTCGGCGAGGTGGAAATCGGCGTTCTGGACACGCCCGCCATCGCCCGTCTCATGAAGGCCGGCGTGAAGATTGGCTGGTCGGAACCGGCGGAACACATGCTCATGTTCGAGCAGGTCTTTTCCGTACATACCGGCTCCGAGCATAAGGCTCTTGCCCATGAGTGGATTGACTACCTGCTGACTCCTGAAGTGCAGGCCAAGTTCGTACGCCGCTTCTACACCACTCCCTGCACCAGGGGCGTGGAAGTACCGGAAGACCTCAAGCCCTACATTCCCGTCGGTCCTGACGGCGTGAGCCGCATCAAGGCGTTCGACTGGGCGTTCTTCAATGCCACCAAGAGCCGCATCATCCGTGAATGGAACCAGAAGATTGCCCGCTGATGCATAAGAGCGGCTCATGACGGGCCGCTCTGACGGAGGCGGGATTTTCCCGCATCCGCTAAGGGAAAGAACCGCGCTTTCCCGAAGTCATCGTCCAGACGGCGCGGGTCCCGGCCTCACCGGGACCCGCGCGCCATCCCTCCGGAAGAAAAGGACGCGTCTCATCCGCTCCTGGAGCTGAGGCGGACGTTTTCAGATTCTTTTCCGGAACGTGTCATGCCGGGCGGCTTGCCCCCGAATATGTGAAACCTATCCCCATCGCAACGGTGAAAGACTGGAGTGGCAACATGGCCAGGGTCATACTCGATTCCCTCAAAAAGACATACGGTTCAAATCTTATTCTCAACAATATCTCCACGGTCATCGAGGATGGGGAGCTGGTTTCCCTGCTGGGACCCAGCGGTTGCGGAAAGACGACGACACTGCGCTGTATCGCGGGATTTGAAATTCCCGACAGCGGCACCATCACCATCGGCGACACCGACATCACCACTATGCTGCCCGAACAGCGCGACATCGGCATGGTATTCCAGAACTACGCCCTGTTCCCGCATATGACGGTGTTCGACAACGTGGCCTTCGGCCTGCGCATGCGCAAGGTGCCCCGTGAGGAGATAGCAAAGCGCGTGCGGCACATCATGCAGGTCGTCGGACTGGAAGGTTTTGAAAAGCGCTATCCGCGCATGCTTTCCGGCGGACAGCAGCAGCGTGTGGCCATCGCCCGCGCGCTGGTCATTCAGCCCCGCCTTCTGCTTCTGGACGAGCCTCTGGCAAACCTTGACGCGAAGCTGCGCGAGGAAATGCGCTTCTATCTGAAGAAGCTCCAGAAGGAAGTGGGCATCACCATGATTTACGTCACCCATGACCAGTCCGAAGCTCTGGTGCTTTCCGACCGCATCGTGGTCATGTTCAACGGACGCATCCATCAGAGCGCGGCTCCGGAAGAACTGTACCGCCATCCGGCTACGTTGAACGTGGCCAACTTTATCGGTCTCATCAACGTGTTCGACGCGGATTTCCGGGGACTGGAGGGAAAAGGGGCGTTCGCCGAATCGGCCTGCGGGCTGATGCGCTGCGAGAATTTCATGCCGGAACACTTCAGAGGCATGGCGGAGAACACCCGGGTGAAGGTCGGTATCCGTCCGGAAAGCCTCACTATTTCCTCCTTCTGCCCGGAGAGCCTGCCCGGACTCAACATCATTTCCGGTACGGTGAAGGAAAAGGTCTATATCGGCAACATGTTCGACTACCGGGTGGCCACCTCCGGCGGCGAGATGGTGCGCGTGCAGGCCAGTCCTTCGGTGGATATTCCCATGGGCAGCCCCTGCTGGATAAGCGCGGCCGCCGTAGATACCCTTCTTCTGCCTCTGGAATAGGAGTCCGCCATGGCCGTCACCAAAACGCAGCAGGCCGCTTCCCGCATGCTTCTGTTCCTGCCCGCGGCGCTGTGGATCATGATTTTCTTCGTGCTGCCGTATTCCTTCCTCGGATACGTCAGCTTCAAGCCCACCAGTTCGACAAGCGCCTATCTTCCCGGCTTTACGCTGGAAAACTACATTTTCAACCTGACGGATTCCTTTTTCTGGGTGATCCTCGGCGAAACGCTTCTCGGCGGTGTGGCTACGGTCGTCATCTGCCTGCTCATCAGCTATCCTCTGGCCTACCGTCTGGCCAGAAGCCGCTCGAAGTACCGCAGCCTGATGTACATGGTGGTCATCTCCCCCCTGCTTGTGGGCGTGGTCATCCGCTGCTACGGCTGGATGGTGCTCCTTGCCGACAAGGGGCTCGTCAATGACCTTCTGCTCAAAGTCGGTCTCATCGACGCTCCGCTGCCGCTCATGTACAACATGTTCGGCGTGATGGTGGGCCTTGTGCAGGTGTATATGCCCTACATGGTCATTTCCCTGACAGGCTCCATACAGGCCATCAATCCCGAGCTGGAATACACCGCGCGCAGTCTCGGTGCGAGCCGTTTCACGGCCTTCCGCAAGATAACCCTGCCCATGTCGCTGCCGGGCATCATGTCGGGCTCCATTCTGGTGTTCGTGCTTACCATCAGCTCCTACGCCATCCCGCTGCTTCTCGGCGGCAACAAGACGCTCACCACGCCGCTCATGATCGTCCAGACGGCTCTCGATGCCTTCGACTGGCCCGGCGGAGCGTCCATGGCCGTCATCATGTTCGTCATCGTCGTTACCCTGCTGAGCATTTACATCAAGGTGCTCATGCATGCCATGCGGGGGCTGAAGTAATGAGAGAACAGAAGAAAAACGTTACCGACCGTCTCATCGACGTCACGGTGTTTCTGGCTTATGTGTTTCTGCTGCTGCCCACGGTCATTGTGGTGCTGGCCGCCTTCAACGGCGGCGAATACCTGCACTTCCCGCCGGACGGCTTCTCCCTGAAATGGTTTTCCAAGCTCTTCGCCACCGAGCAGATGATGGAATCCTTCTATTTCAGCCTGAAGCTGGCGCTCGCAGCCTCGGTGTCCTCCACACTGATAGGCCTCGGCGCGGCCCTGTATGTGGTGCGCTATTCCGGCAGACTGGCCGCCGTTCTGCGGCCGTACATGCTCTCGCCGCTCATGCTGCCCTCCATCCTCACCGGTCTTGCGCTCATGGTTTCGTTCTACAGCATAGGCGTAGGCGGCAAGACCTTTTTCGGCCTGTACGCAGGTCATACGCTCATCACCACGCCCTATGTCTTTCTGGTGGTGAGCAGCGTTCTGTACAACTTCGACTATTCCATGGAGGAGGCCGCACGCAATCTTGGCGCAAGCCGCCTTCAGACGTTCTTCTACGTCACGCTTCCTCACATCAAGAACGGCATCATCGGTTCGGGCGTGTTCGCCTTCATCAGCTCCTTCGACCAGTTTCCCCTGTCTCTGCTGCTTACCGGTCCGGGATATTCCACGCTGCCCGTACAGATGTTCGACTACCTGCGCTTCGAGTTCGACCCCGTAGCGGCCGCCATCGCCACCATCAACATCATTCTTGCCTACGGCATGATGTTCCTCATGGAGCACTCCATAGGTCTGAAGACCCTGTACGGGGGGAAGAAGTAGAGGTGCGTCATGAAAAGTCTCGGTCTTCTCAGTATAGGACAGGCGACGGACGGGGATTTCGTTCCCGTCATACGCGATATCGTGGGAGAACATGTCCGGCTTGACGTACGCGGCGCGCTGGACGGCCTGACGGACGAAGAGATAGCGGCCATGGCGCCTCGTCCGGGCGAACATCCCGTCGTCACGGAACTGCACGACGGCCGCTCCGTGAGAGTGTCCAAACCGCTGCTTGTGCCGAGAATCAACGGCATCATGCGTGAGATGCTTCTTTCCGGCACGGAAGTGGGCTGTCTCATGTGTACGGGCAGTTTCGAGGGTCTTTCCGTTCCGGACGGTTTCGTGCTGCTGCAGGGCCGGCAGATCATCGACCATGCCGTACTTGCGATATGCCCGCCCGGCGTGAAACTCGGCGTCCTGGTACCTCTGGCCGAACAGGAGGCCCTTTCCGGAGGAAAGTACAGGGATATGGGCTACGAGGTGGTCTGCGGGCACGGCAATCCCTACGGTTCCATGAAGGAGCTTGCCGAAAATGCCCGGGTGTTCCGGGGCTGCTTTGCGGTGGTGATGCACTGCATGGGCTACGGGCGGGAACACAGACAGCTAGTGGCCGAGGCCAGCGGCGCGCTGGTGCTTGAGGCCAATGCCGTCATGGGACGCATGGCCTGCGAACTTCTTGTCTGAAGGAGTCAGTCATGAAGACTCTGGGACTTCTGGCCGTGGGACAGAGCCCGCGCCTGGATTACGGCCCCGTGATACGCTCTCTGGTGGGACCTTCCGTGCATGTGGTGGAAAATGGTCTGCTGGACGGCCTGTCCCGGGAGGAAATGAAGGCCCTCGCTCCCCGTTCTTCTTCCGAGCATCCGGTCATAAGCCGGTTGAACGACGGCTCTTCCGTCGTCATGTCCAAGCCGCTGCTTACGGATATCGTGAATGCGAAACTGCGGGAGTTTGCCGCAGGCGGGGTGGATGTGGCGGTACTTATGTGTACCGGGGCCTTTCAGGGCGTCGTCTGTCCGAAAAGTCTGGCGCTGCTTTCCGGCAGGGACATCATCGACGGCTGCGTCCGCGCGGCGGTACCTGCCGGTTCCAGACTCGGCGTTCTGGTCCCGCTGGCCTCACAGGAGGCGTTCACCGGCAAGAAGTTCGAGGATATGGGCTATGAGGTGGTCACGGCAAACGCCAGTCCCTACGGCGACATGGCGGAACTGGAAAGAGCGGCGGCAGGTCTGCGCGGATGCGGATCCGTCGTGCTGCACTGCATGGGCTATACGCGGGAACACCGCGCTCTGGTTGCAAGGCTAAGCGGCGCCATGGTGCTGCAGTCCAACGCCCTTGTGGGGCATGTTTGCGCCGAACTTCTGACGGAGCGGTAGTATGGAAAAGCTGGGTCTTCTCTCCATGGGGGAAACGCCGCGCACGGATATTCTGCCCGTCATGCAACGGGAAATGACCGACGTGGAGCTTG
>CASFUJ010000011.1 GCA_949297645.1 uncultured Desulfovibrionaceae bacterium | reverse complement strand
GTATTCGACCAGGTGGGAACTCCTACTTATGCGGCCGATCTTGCCGCCGCCATCGTCGCCATATTGCCGCAGCTCACGCCGGGCATGAAGGAAGTGTATCACTACAGCAACGAGGGTGTGGCCAGATGGTACGATTTCGCCTGCGCCATCATGAAGGTGTCGGGCCTTGCCTGCACGGTGCGGCCCATAGAAAGCGTCGAGTACCCCACGCGCGCAATCCGTCCGGCCTACAGCGTGCTCAACAAGGCGAAGATAAAGCGTGATTTCGACCTTTCCATTTCTTACTGGATGGACGGCCTGACCCGCTGCATGCAGAAGAGGGAAAGGGGGGAGTAAGAGAGGCCGGAGAGGAAGGAAAACTTTCCGAAGAGAGCTTTTTTCCTCCCTGCATCCCCTCCTTCCTTTCAACGATTTTTATTTACTGGGCAGACTATTCAGGACAACGCGTTATGACATCCATACTGGTCACCGGCGGCGCCGGCTTCATCGGTTCCAATTTTGTTCCTTACTTCTGCGAAAAGTATCCGGACTACCATGTCATCAATCTCGACAAGCTCACCTATGCGGGCAACCTCGACAATCTGAAGGAATGCGAGGGCATCTACACCTTCGTGCAGGGCGACATCTGCGACGAGGCGCTTGTGGAGCGGCTGTTCACGGAACACGATATCCGGGGCGTCATCCACTTTGCCGCGGAAAGTCATGTCGATAATTCCATCAAGGGTCCCCGCGCCTTCATGGAAACCAATTACATGGGCACGTTCACGCTCATCGAAGCGGCCCGCCGTCACTGGATGGACGCCCCGGGTAAGGTGAAGCCGGGGTATGAGAGTGCGCGCTTCCACCATATTTCCACGGATGAAGTCTATGGCACGCTGGGTGAAAGCGGCTATTTTTCCGAAACCACGCCCTATGCGCCGAATTCCCCCTATTCCGCCAGCAAGGCGGGGTCGGACTTCATCGTGCGCGCCTACCATCACACTTACGGCATGAACGTGACCACGTCCAACTGCTCCAACAACTACGGTCCGAAACAGCATCACGAGAAGTTCATTCCCGTCATCATCAGCAAGTGCCTTGCGGAGCAGCCCATTCCCGTTTATGGCAACGGCTCCAACATCCGCGACTGGCTCTATGTGCTGGACCACTGCAAGGCCATCGACCTCATTTTCCATAAGGGACGCAGCGGCGAAACCTACAATATCGGCGGTCACAACGAGCGGGACAATCTCCAGATTCTGCACAGAGTCTGCGCCATTCTGGATGAAAAGCGTCCCCGCAAAAACGGCGCGAAGTATGAGGAGCTCATGGCTTTCGTTGCCGACCGTCCGGGCCATGACAGGCGCTATGCCATCGACCCGACGAAAATCGTGACGGAACTCGGCTGGCAGCCGGATGAAAATTTCGACTCCGGCATCGTGAAGACCGTGGAATGGTATCTGGCGCGGCTCGGACGGTATCAGAAACACGCTTGAGAAGTTTCTGTATCCATAAGGATGTCCGCTCTTCTCTGAGAGCGGGAGTGACAACAGGTCTGCCATGCAGGGGAGCGCTTTTGGGAGCAGGGAAGCGTTGCTTCGAAGAGGAATGCCTGCCGCCCTCAGGAGAGCCCTGTTGCGTCATGGACGGATGGTACGGGAGCTCTTTGCCGGAAAAGAAAGAACACGCCGGAGAGGCGTGTTCTTTTCCTAGTGTCATGCGGCCGCGTTTCTTTTCTGAAAGGCGGGAGCTGGTCAGCGTCCGATTTTCTTCTTCATCTCTGCTACGGTGAGGCGTTCCAGCTTGTGGACGCGTATGAGATAGAGCACGGCGGCCACGCTGAGACCGAAAATGAGAGCGACCCAGAAGCCCAGCACGCCCAGAGGTTCCGGCGTGATGAGGCTCGTCATGCACAGCACCCAGCCGAGGGGCAGGCTGACCACCCAGTAGGCGATGAAGGATATGCAGAAGATGGCCCTCGTATCGTTCCAGCCGCGCAGGGAGCAGAGTGTGTTTGTCTGTATGCCGTCGGGGAACTGATAGAACACTTCGCATATCAGCAGCAGACAGGCCATTTCTATGACGGCGGCATCGTCGTTATACAGGGCGGCGACAGGCTCGCGTACCAGATAGATGAGCACGGCCAGCACACAGGCCATGGCCAGCGTGACGGTAAGCGCCGTAAGGCGTACGCGCTTTGCTCCTGCCATGTCGCCCGCGCCGAGCAGCGTACCTATGCGGATGGTGGAGGCAGCACCGATGGAGAAGGGACACATCCACACGAAGGCGCTGACATTGATGGCAATCTGGTGTCCTGCCACGGACGTGACGCCGAGAGGAGAGACGATGAGGGCGATGAGGGCGAAGGCCGCCGTTTCATTGAGCATGGCGAAGGCGCCC
The DNA here is from genome assembly GCA_949297645.1 of uncultured Desulfovibrionaceae bacterium. Taxonomy (GTDB): domain Bacteria; phylum Desulfobacterota; class Desulfovibrionia; order Desulfovibrionales; family Desulfovibrionaceae; genus Mailhella. The sequence continues at coordinate 20,083 of CASFUJ010000011.1, read as the reverse complement.
GGCAGGCCGATACGCACTATCCGCTTCAGAATGACGCCGGAAGGCTTTTCCACGGCCAGGGCGGGGCGGTCGGTATGTCGCACGAAGAAAGTCATGGACGCTGCCATGAACCAGAAGAGGATGGCTGTGGCCACGCCGCAGCCCGCGGCGCCCATGGCGGGCAGCCCGAACTTGCCGAAGACGAAGATGATGTTGAGCGGCACGTTGAGCGCCAGTCCTACGAAGCCCGCCACCATGGCCGGGCGAGTCCTTCCGTGACCTTCCAGAAAACTGCGCTGCACGCCGAAGAGCATGAGCGCGGGCACGCCCCAGAGCACGGCGAAGAGATATTCGGACGTCTTCTGCGCCAGCAGGGCGTCCATCTTGCCCCATGTGGTGATGGTGGCGCTTATGCTCAGAAAGATGGCCATGAGCAGCACGGAAATACTCAGCGCCAGCCAGAAACCCTGACGCAGAAAATGTCTGCTTTTGATGCGGTTGCCCGCGCCGAGGGTCTGCGCCACCAGAGGTGTGATGGCCATGATGAGCCCCTGCCCGAACATGATGCCGGGAATCCAGAACGAGGTGGCCACGGCCACGGCGGCCATATCGACGGAGCTGGAACGTCCGGCGACCACGGTATCGACGAACGACATGGCAATCTGCGCAATCTGACCGAGGAAGACGGGGATGGCCAGAAGGAAGAGATTGCGGGTTTCCTGTTTGCTGAAATGCCTGAACATGATGCTCCTCCCGATGGGAGAGGAGGTCTTGCGGGGAAGAAAAGCGGCCGCAGGTTCCGGCGGCTTTTCTGTTTCGAACCTCGTCCCGTATGCAGGTCAATGGGTTGAGGCGGGCATGTGCCCGCAGAAACGGGGCCGCTTTCCTGCGGCCGGGCAAACATGGAGGGAACGGATACCGCGCAGGCGGCGTGCGGGGAGAGGGCGGACAGCAGAGCCTCTCCCTGCAGGACGCGTTTTGGTGATGACGTTCCTTCCGGGTATCTTGATTCAGGGGCGGACGGCGACGATTTCTCCGTGGCAGTCTGCGTTCGTCTGTCGGACGTTCCACAGAACGCCGGGAGTCCGGGGGGACGGATGGACATGACTTTTCCGGCCCGGCGTCTGCGTGCGGACAGGGGAGCGCTCCGTTCTTTCCGTGTATGCTCGAGGGGAGCGCACGGACAAGATCGGAGCCCGCGTTCCTGCATGGGAGCAGGTCCGCATGTCTGGGTTTAGCCTTTTTCGCCCCGCCTGTACGCGAAGCAGGGGGAAGCATGCAGGACGGCGATGGGAGAATTTTTGCGGCGCGTCGGGACGTTGGCCATCGGACGAGGCGGCGCTTCCTCATTCTCCCCATGTTCTTCGCCTCCCACGCCGGCTACGGTATTTTGTGCCATTGCGTAAGGCAAGCACAGAGGCCCTGCAACGCCGAAACGGACTTGTTCTTCTGCCCGGGTATGGGAGTAGCGTACAGGAGAAAAACGTCCTGCATCGGCAGGAGGGACTCCGGAGGACCATCCTGTCCCGCGCCTTCTGTGCCGGGACACGGGAACGGGATGTTCCTTGTGTCACGGCGCATCGGGCGTTTTTCAGCCGCAGCATTTAAACTCGAAAACCCGTCAGCCGCCGAAGCGGGAGACGGGATTGAGCCTTCCGGGGAAAGACCTTACTTGCCCAGCTTCTTGAGGAGGGTGCGCACGGTATCGGACAGTTCGGCGCCCTTGCCGACCCAAGCCTGGAGCTTGTCGTTGTCGATGCTCAGGGTGCCGGGGTTGGTGTTGGGGTTGTAGTAGCCCAGGAATTCCAGCGGACGGCCGTCGCGGCGGCTGTCACTGTTGATGGCCACGATGCGGTAGAAGGGGCGCTTCTTGGAACCAGAGCGGGTCATTCTCACTTTAACGGACATATCTCACTCCTGATAGGGATAGGCAGCGGGGCTACCTTTTTTTGTTTTTACGTTTCTGCTTGTCGCGTTTCTTCTTGGTAGCGGATTTTCCGCTGCCAGGTATTCCGGGCACTCCGCCGGGAAGAGCCGGCATACCGCCCATTCCAGGCAGTCCGCCCATGCCGGGCAGACCACCCAAGCCCGGCATACCGCCCATGCCGCCAAGCCGGTTCATCATGCCCTGGGGAATACGGGGCGTGCGCCTGCCGGGCTGCATCATGGACTGCATCATTTTTTTCATCTGTTCGAACTGGCGCAGAAGCATGTTCACGTCCTGCACCTGCGTGCCGGAACCTTTGGCGATACGGGCTCTGCGGCTGCCGTTGATGATATCGGGGTTGCGGCGCTCCTGATTGGTCATGGAGTTCAGGATGGCTTCCGTTCTGTTCAGCTCCTTTTCATGTCCGCTCATGTCCCCCAGTTTGCCGGCAAGGCCGCCGAGACCGGGGATCAGCTTCACGATGGACTCAAGGGAGCCGAGCTTGCGCATGTGGCGCATCTGGGTGCGGAAGTCCTCAAGGTCGAACTTGGCCTTCTGCATCTTTCTGGCGAGCGCTTCGGCCTCTTCGGCCTGCATTTCGCTCTGCGCCTTTTCCAGCAGGGTGAGTACGTCGCCCATGCCGAGGATGCGGCCCGCAACACGGTCGGGATGGAACACTTCCATTTCGGAAAGCTTTTCGCCCATACCGACAAATTTTACCGGCGCGCCGGTGACCGACTTGATGGAGAGCGCGGCGCCGCCTCTGGCGTCACCGTCCATCTTGGTGAGCACGACGCCCGTGATGCCGAGATGTTCGTTGAAGGATTCGGCGACGGTAACGGCGTCCTGACCGGTCATGGCGTCCGCCACGAACAGGATTTCCTGCGGGTGCACGGCGTTCTTGATGGCCACAAGTTCCTGCATGAGCGGCTCGTCCACATGGAGACGGCCCGCCGTGTCGAGGATGACCACGGTGCACTGTTTCGCCTTTGCGTCCTCCACGGCCGCGCGGGCGATGTCCACGGGGTTCATGTCCGGCGTGGAATCGAAGCAGGGGATGTCGAGCTGTTTTGCCAGCGTGCGCAGCTGGTCGATGGCGGCGGGGCGGTACACGTCGGCGGGAACAAGGTAGGGACGCATTTTCTGCTTGCGCAGAAGAAGGGCCAGCTTGCCCGAGGACGTGGTCTTACCCGAACCCTGAAGGCCGACCATGAGCATGACGGCGGGCTGCGCGCCCTGCAGCTTCAGGCCGGTATCGTCGCCGCCGAGCAGTTTGACCAGCTCGTCGTGCACGACCTGGATGACCTGCTGCGCGGGGGTGACGCCCTTCATGACCTCTACGCCGAGCGCGGCTTCACGCACGCGGTCCACGAATTCCTTGACGATCTTGAAGTTCACATCGGCTTCGAGAAGCGCGAGGCGGACTTCACGCAGAGCGTCCTGAATATTGGATTCCGTGAGCTGAGCGCGGCCGCTGAGGTTGCGGAACACGCCGGAGAGTCGGTCTGTCAGGCTTTCAAACATCGTCTTTCCCGTTCTTATGACTTGGAACTAAGAACCGTTACGCAACTTTTTCCTTCAAGTCAAGTTTAACTTGGAGCGGATGCGGTCGCAGGCTTCGCGGCTCTTGCCTCTTGCCCTCCGGGGCCGGGGCGGGTATCCTGTACGCTCCGCAGAAAAACAGTATTTCAGGAGCTGTCATGTCTGTCATCATGGGAACCGCCGGGCATATCGACCACGGCAAGACATCGCTCATCAGGGCGCTTACGGGTATAGACTGCGACCGCCTCGGCGAAGAAAAGCGCCGCGGCATCACCATAGAACTCGGCTTCGCCTACGTCGATCTTCCCGGCGGCGAGCGCATGGGCATCGTGGACATGCCCGGCCATGAGCGCTTCGTGCGCACCATGGTGGCCGGAGCTTCCGGTATCGACTTCGTTCTGCTGGTCATTTCCGCCGATGAAGGCGTCATGCCGCAGACCCGTGAGCATCTGGAAATCTGTACGCTGCTCGGCGTGAAACACGGCCTTGTGGCGCTCACCAAAATCGACATGGTGGATGAGGAGATGCTGGAGCTGGCCACGGAGGACGTGAAGGATTTTCTGAAGGGTACCTTCCTCGAAGGCGCGCCCGTGTTCCCGGTCTCCTCCGTGACCGGGCAGGGACTGGACGCCCTTCGCAGCGCCATCGCCCAAGAGAGCCGCCGTCAGCCCCGTCGTCGTTCCGATTTGTTCCGTCTGCCCGTGGACCGCGTGTTCTCGCTGAAAGGTCACGGCACCGTGGTCACGGGAACGCTGGTCTCCGGCTCCGCCATGTGCGGCGATGAGGTGGAGCTTCTGCCGAGCGGCAGGCTCTCGCACATCCGCAGTATCCAGAGCCACGGCGAAGGGCAGGAGAAGGCCGAGGCCGGGCACCGTATTTCCCTGAATCTGCACGGCCTTGCCGTGGAGGATATCAGCCGCGGCGACGTGGTCACCCATGTGGGAGCCATGAAGAATTCAAAACGCTGGATTGTGGAGCTGACCTGCCTTGAGTCGGCGGCGCGCGGCCTGCGCCATCGCGGAGAAATCCATTTCCATCACAGTGCGCGCGAGCTTGCGGCCCGTTTGTATTTTTACGACCGCGACTATCTTGAGCCCGGAGAGACCGCGCTGGTCGAAGCTCACTTCTCCGAACCTGTGGCCGGAATCTTTGCCGACCGCTGCATCATACGGGCCTTTTCGCCCCTGCGTACCGTGGCCGGCGGTTCCATTCTCTACCCGCTGGACAGCGCTCCCCGCCGCAGTCACATCAGCGAGGAGATGCGGGCGAGGCTTCTGGCCCTGCCTGACGCAGACGAGGAAACCCGCATCGCCGTGCAGATGGAGCTGGCCGGACGTTTCGGCGTGACGCTGGCGGACCTTTCCATCCTGACGGACCTTGGCAGAAAGCAGCTGGAGAAGCACCTGCAGGCCATGTCCGGCAAGGGCGGCGCCTTCTGCTGGGACAAGGACGTCAAATGCTGGATTTCTCCGGTCTGGCTGGACAGGCTGCTGGAACGCGCGCTTGCGGCCACGGAGGCGTTTCATAAGAAGAATCCGCTGGAACACGGCATGGCCAAGGGCGTCATTCTTGCGGGCATGGGGGCCGCCGTGCCGCCCAAGCTTGCGCACTACGCGCTTGAGAAACTGGTACGCGCGGGCAGACTGGTGGTCGAAGGCGAGCTTCTGCGTCTGCCGGAACACAAGGTGTCCCTGGCGGACGACCAGCAGGCATTGAAGGAAGCGCTTCTGAAGGCCCATCAGGCCTCTCCGCTCATGCCGCCGAACCATACGGAGCTCTTTTCCGAACTCGGCATCACGGCCCGGCAGGCGCAGCCCATCTTCAAGCTGCTGGTCACGGACGGGGCGCTGGTGAAGATCAAGGAAGATTTGTACTACCTTTCCTCCGTCATGGAGGAGCTCCGGCAGAAGGTGCGGGACTTCCTTCTTACCCACGCCGAGATAACGCCCGGAGATTTCCGCGACATTTCAAGCATATCGAGGAAGAACGGCATCGCGCTTCTGGAGCACTTCGACAAGGAGCAGCTTACCATGCGCGTCGGCGACAAGAGGGTGCTGCGCGGCAGGAGCGCGTGAGATGTCGGTTGTTGCCCTTGATTTCGAAACATCCGACAAGTATGCCGACAGCGCCTGTGCGCTGGGCATGGTGCGCATGGAAGGCGGGCGTGTGGTGGACAGCTGGTATCGTCTCATCCGTCCGCCGCGCTGTCGTGTATATTTCACGGATATTCACGGCCTGACGTGGGACATGCTGAAAGGCGAAAGAAGTTTTCCCGAGCTGTGGCCGGAGATTTCGGCCTTTCTTGCCGGAGCGCGGCTTCTGGTGGCGCACAACGCGATGTTCGACAGACGCATTCTTCTGGGCTGCTGCCGCGCGTTCGACCTTGAAGCTCCGTGCGTGCCCTTCGCCTGCACGGTGAAGGGGGCAAGGCGGAAGCTGCGGCTGCCGCACCACAGACTCAACGACGTGTGCGCCTATCTGGGGCTGGAGCTTGACCACCATAACGCCGCTTCCGATGCGCTGGCCGCGGCGAACATCTATCTTCATCTTCGTTCTCTCGGCATGGCGGATGAAGAGATGATGCTGAAGTAAGGAAAAACGGGCCGGAACTCTTGCCCGGAGTTTTCGCCGGCCCTATACTGGGAACAGCAAAGAGCTGTGAGGTTTTCATGATTATCGAATGTCCTTCCTGCCGTTTCAGACGCGATGTACCCACCGCATCCATCCGGCCCGGCAAAAAATATAAAGTGACCTGTCCGCGCTGTTCCTCCGTGTTTCACTTCTTCCTGCCCGAGCAGGATACGCTTCCGGAGGAGGACGCCGCCGTCTCTTCCGTTTCCCGGGAAACGGGGCAGGGGATTCCGGGACAGGAAAAGCCGGAAGTTGCACCGGAAGAAAAGCCCGCCGTTCCCCATCTTTCCACGGAACAGGAAGGGGACGATCCGCTTCCTCCCGGAGCGCAGATTCCGGATTTCAACCGGGCGGAGCCCAGGGGAGAAAGGCAGGAGGAGAAGCTCGAAGAGAAGAAGGAGGAGCCTCAGCACCCGCTCAGCCTCCTGGAGCGCTGGCAGAGCATGCGTGAGCATGTGCGTCAGTATGATGAAGAACAGGAGGAGCCTGCCTCAAGAAACGACGGCAGACCCGACGGAGCGCCGTGGGAAAGCCCGGAATACTACGGTTTCTGGGGCAGCTTTTCCCGCACGCTTCTCGGCGTGCTCTTTCATGCGCCGGATTTCTTCCGGCATGTGCGCTGCAATTTTTCCGTCATCCGGCCTATTCTCTTCTATGTGCTTCTGAGTCTCTTCCAGATGCTGGCCTCCCGCCTGTGGTCCATGAAGGCGCTCAGGGAGCTGACGGCCACGGCCACGGACCCGCAGGTGCTGGCCATGGCCGAAACGCTGATGCAGAGCATGAATCTGCCGCTCATGCTGCTGGTCACGCCGTTCTTTTCCATTTTCCAGGCGGTGATTCTGGCCGGCCTGTATCATCTCATGATTCGCATGGTGCAGCCGGACAGGGCGGATTTTGCCACCACCCTGCGCGTGGTGTGCTACAGCGCCGCGCCGCTTGTCCTGTGCATCGTGCCCATGGTGGGCAGCCTCATCGCGTCCATCTGGTTCGTGGCCGCGGCCTTCATCGGCTGCAAGTTCGCTCTGAACCTTTCCTGGGTGCGTACGGTGCTGGCTCTTCTGCCGCTCTACATTCTGGAGTTTGCGCTGGTTTCTCAGATTCCCGCGTTCATGGCCGGTATGTAGTCTGATGACTGATACGAGAAAGGCGGCGCTTTGCGCCGCCTTTCTGCGTTAATAAGCGAGTAGTCGTTTCCGGCGCAGGGAACCGGGGACAAAGGGGCCTTCGCACGTTTTTTCGAAGGACGGCCGAAGGGTCTGTACGTAGAAGGGCGTTTTTTCGACGACCTTTTTCTGTCTGCAGAACCATATCGCCAAAGCCGCGGCGTGCGTCTTTCTCTCTGGCAGACGGCGGGGCGGCTTTGGCGGAAACGTCGCCCGAGCTTACGCGCCAGAGAAGCCCAGCGCTTTCAGCAGCGCCCGACAAGGCATCACCATAAGAAGGCAGGCCATGGTGAAGGAAAGGAGGAAGAGCAGCTTCATCCGCGTTCTTGTCCTATGAAGAGGTGTCGTTCCGTCCTATTTCCCGCCGCGACGCAGCGCCGCCCGGTATTCGCGCACGGCCCGGTTGTGTTCGGTAAGCGTCTTTGAGAAGGTATGCCCTCTGTCGCGGCCTGTGGCCACGAAGTAGAGATAGTCATGTTCTTCCGGCTGAATGGCGGCCTTGAGCGCCTGTGCACCGAAAGAGCAGATGGGGCCGGGGGGCAGGTCGGGGTGCTGATAGGTGTTGTAGCGGTTTCCGGCGTCGTCGAGGTGTCTGCGCAGCAGAGGACCTTCGAAGTCACGTCCCAGTCCGTAGATGACGGTGGGGTCGGCCTGAAGGAGCATGCCCTTCTTCAGTCGGTTGGCATAGACGCCTGCCACCCGGGCGCGTTCCTCGGGCACGCCGGTTTCCTTTTCCACGATGGAGGCGAGGGTGACCAGACGTTTGAGTTCTTCGGACGAGGGTCGTTTCCCGTCCGGCCAGAGCTTGTCCGCCCTCTGCCAGAACATGCCCACGAGGCGGTTGGCCACGGAACGGGCCGCTTCGGCGTTCATTTCGCGCGGACGGGGCAGCAGATAGGTTTCCGGAAAGAGAAAACCTTCGGCATTTTCAAAGGGAATACCCCAGTGACGGAGAAAGGCCGGGTCGTGGATGACGGAGGTGAAGTCCGCCGCCTTGCAGAATCCGCCCTTTTCCACAAGCGCGGCCACGTCCCACCAGGCCAGCCCTTCCCGTATGGTCAGGCGGTAAAGCATGGCCTTGCCGGAAACCAGCATGTCCAGCACCTTGTCGGGAAGCCAGCCGGTATGTACCAGAAATCGTCCGGCCTGAAGATTGCGGCTTTTTTCCTCGTAGCGGGTCAGCAGCTGAAAGCGGCTGGAGCTTGTGATCACGCCTTTCTGTTCCAGCATGTCCGCTACCTGAGCCAGCGTCATGCCGGGTTCGATATCGACGATGATGCTTTCACCCGGACTTGAGGGCGGGGTGTTCAGAAAGGTGCGCGCATCGTGCCAGGCGTAGAGCGCCGTTCCGAGGCAGAGCATGAGCGTGAAGAGAAAAAGCCACAACAGAGGGCGTTTTTTTCGCACAGGCGGGGGGGGCGGCGTGTTCCGGTCGTCGGAGCCGGAGCTTTGGGGAGAAGTGCCGCTGTCGAAGGGGGTCGTCTTGTCGGCAAGGCGCTCCTGCGAGGAGGTCTCGGGGGAGGGAGAGTCGTTTTCCGGGCTCATGCCTGCAGTCTCCTTTCTTCCGGCTGGTCAAGGAAGCTTTCAAGAATGAGCACGGCGGCCTGCTGATCCACCACCTTCTTCACTTCGCGAAAGCCCATACCGAAGTCGTAAAGTTCGTGTTCCGCGGCCGCGCTGCTCAGAACTTCGTTCATCCAGTACACGGGAAGCGTGGTGCGGCGTTTCAGCGATTCCACGAAATGGCGCACCTGCACCGTGGTGAGGCATTCCGTACCGTCGGTATGCAGGGGCAGTCCCACGACGATGGCCTCGGCCTGCTCTTTTTCCAGAAGTTCCAGAAGCTCGGCGAAAAACGCGGCCTTTGTTTCTCTTTTCAGAGTGCAGCGCGGAAAGGCGAACTCGCCATCAGGGTCGGATACGGCAATGCCCACGCGCTTGAGCCCGTAGTCGATGGCAAGGTATTTCATACTGTTACAGGGTAAGAAAACCGGGGTAGAAAGAGCGCAGGGCCAGCATAATGAGGCTGACGCACAAAAGCGCCCACAGACCGGCCAGCACGTCGTCGATCATGATGCCCCATCCTGCGGGAAGCCAGCTTTCCGAAGCATGCACGGGCCAGGGCTTCCGGATGTCGAAAAGGCGGAAGAACAGGAAGGGCACGAGAAGAAAGAGAACGTCGCGCCATGTGGAGGCGTCGGAAAAGCTGCCGAGGGCGAGCATGGCAATCCACTGACCCACAAGTTCGTCGATGACCACGCAGCCCGGGTCCTGCCGGTTCAGCAGTATTTCCGCGCGGGAAGCGGCAAGCGCGCCCACCACGAACAGTACGGCCAGAAGCGCAAGGCGTCCGGGCATGGCAAGGGGAAGAAAGAGAAAGGGAGCCAGTACGGAGGCCAGAAAGGAGCCCGCCGTGCCGGGCGCCTTGGGGGAGAGTCCCGCGGGACCGAGGCGGCAGAAATGCAGAACAAGGGTATCGAAGGAGGACATGAAAACTCCGGAACATCGAGATTTGCTTCAGGATAGAAGCTCCCGCTTCTCTTGGCAAGGGGAGAGGAAGCAGGGCGGTCGATGGGCGGCGTATCGGAATCCATGCGTCGAAGCAACGCGGAAGAGCATGACGCAGGGGGCATGGCGTGATTTTTCCGGTCGCGTTTCCAAAAGCGGCTTCTGCCGAGGATACGCCCGGTGTCGCAGGGCATATGACGATACGGTGTGCTCAGGAGTCGCTTTCCTCCGGAGCGTTCTGTCTCTATGGGAAGGAGCGCGACAGGGGGGCCCCTTCTGGCCTGTGTTTTTTCTGGAAAAACGAAAGGACATACACCTTTTTCTTGTCATCCGTTTTCAGTGCTGATACGAAAGACGTGTGCCCGGGTGGCGAAACTGGTAAACGCAAGGGACTTAAAATCCCTCGTCCGCAAGGACTTGCGGGTTCGATACCCGCACCGGGTACCATTTCAAATTTTTCAGAAGCAACGCCATGTTTTTACATGGCTTTTTTGTTATTGAAAGGCGATTTTATAAAATCCGCCTGTACCGTACGCTTGTCCCCCCCCCCAGCAAATTTTTCTAAATCAGCTCCGACTTTTTGTTTGTTTTTAGTGGTAGATTCATTGTAAATATCTTTTCTTAGTTTATTTTTTATATTTAGGTTAGGAAGTAGTATTTTTATATTTTATTCAATTTCTTTATTTTTATATTTTTATTTCTTCTAATTATGGGGATTATAGGAATTGTCACTTTCTATAATCCATTGTGTAGCAACGATTTTCAGATGGTAGTAAAAAATACAGTTGGTACAGTTTGTATATCGGTAGCTATGTAATATGATTAGAGTTTTTCATCTTTTTCAAGAGAAGAAAATAATTCAGATAATTTTATTCCCAGCGCTTCACAAAATGCGAGAAGAATAAAAACAGAAGGTTTTCGGTCTCCACGAAGCACTTCCCGAATATAAACAGGCGAAATTCCGGTTAACTTGGAAAGTTGGCGTTTTGACAAGTTCAGGTCAGAACGCCTTTTTTCTAAAGCAGCCGAAATATTTTGATAAATTTCAATTTCGTCTCTCATTTTGTCAAGATATCTTATTTTATCTTGACATTGGAATGGTCATAGTTGTAATCAGGAGTAACAGTTGTTACCCTATCTGGTAATTTCACTTGTCTTTTGGGGCAACGCCACTATCAAAAGGAGGAAGCATGAAAATTTTTGGGGTACGGTTTAGTTGTATAATTATTGCTTTACTTCTGTTTACGGGGTGTAAGACTTCACCTGTTGAACAAGTCAAAAATGGACTTTTGAACGATAATAAAAGTACAACTATTGGAAAATCATTTGATAATTATCAATATTTTATATCTCCTGAATGGAAATATTTTGAGACTAAACAAGGCAAAAAAATTGTTCAATTTGAAGCAACAGTTGATATTTCTTCTTCACTTAATATGTTTAAACCATATGCTGAAGCAATAAAATTAAAAACTGATATTTTAAATGAAAAATCAAAAGAAAAAAAAGATGAAATGGAAAAAAAGTATAAAAGCACGAATTTAAATTCTTTAGTTCAAAAATTTCTTATTGAACAAAATCAATTTTTTGAACATGGTGGAGATGTTGTATCTAGTATAGATAATTTAAATATTAAAGAAAAAATACTTAAATTTATGATAGGAACATCATCTGATACAATAATAAAAGCAATGAACCATATCATAAATGGTGATATAGACAATGGATATAAAACTAAAATTATTATTCAATTCACATTAAATATGGACGATACTTTTTATATGAATTATATAGGCGTTAATATAAATGGAAATGATTTTACATATGATAGCAGTAATGAAATCAATAATATATACAATAATAAGCCACTAGATATAACTTCTGGAATTGCTTTTATTGCTTTTATCAATGAGTGTGAACTTATTTCACAGCAAAAATAAAAAAATTGAAATTCCTAATTACATAGAAAAGCCACCCTTAGAAGTAGGGTGGCTTTTCTATTACCGACAATACGCATAAATGGTTTGCCTGCTTATGCCGTATTCTTTCGCAAGGGCTGTGATTTTCTCGCCTTTTTGAATTTTTTGGCAAATTTCTTTTATTTGTTCGTTAGAGAGAGCCTTTTTTCTTCCGCACTTGGCATACGCATTTCGTTTTCGGGCTAATGCGATTCCTTCTTTTTGCCTTTCCAATATCATCTCACGTTCAAAGGAGGCCACGGCACCGAGAATACTTAATTGGAGTTCCTGAAACGGGTCTTTCTTACCGGCGATAAACTTCATATTTTCTTTATGGAAAACGATACTAACCCCGCGAGAGAGCAACACTTGGACGATATTCAATAGGTCTTGGAGGTTTCTGGCGAGACGGTCGGTGCTGTGGCAATGGAGGGTATCGCCGTCTCGCAAATACTCCAAGCACGCTTTAAGTTGTGGCCTGTCGGTATCTTTACCGGAACAACGGTCTTCAAACACTTTATCCAATTCAATACCGTGGAGTTGTCTTTCCGTATTTTGAATTACGGTACTTACGCGCACATAGCCGATCTGTTTACCGGACATTTTTCATCCTTTCGTTTTTGAAAATGTTATTTTGTATAGAAAATATTTATAAACTTTTCTTTACATTGTCAATAAAAACGGTCATCTCAAATTTATTGACACTATATTTGATAAAAATATGAGTTCAAAAATGCTATAGCCGATGTCTCAGGCTATAAGGACGGTACAGGAGGCCCCGGAGCTCTGTAATATGCCGGTTCGAGAGAACCTTCCGGTGGTGTCTTTTGCTGCTGCGTATCGAATTCCGCACGGCATGCGGTCGCTTTTCATGGCAGGGAGCCGCGTCGTCACGTTCTTTTGTCGTGCCCGTCATACGCCTGCCGGCAGCGCTCATTACTACAGAAAATCTTCCCGGCTCTCCTTGTAGGTATCCATGAAATTCACGAACGTAGTTACAATGTTCATGTCTGTACTTTTTCTGTGAAAGATTTTCAAATACAGAGGAGGGGCGAGATAGTCGAGCCCGATACAGCGTATTTTTCTGCTGAAAGCCTCGATAGCCGTGTCGGAAAGATACATGAAGCTGATACCGAAGCCCGCACGGACATAGCGGGCATGAGTGATGTTGTAATCTGATTCTAGAACGATGTTCGGTTCTATGCCCATATCCATCACATGCTGGTCATATATCAGTCTTGTAAGGAAACGGGAATTGGTGGGCATGATAAGCGGGTATGCCATAATGTCCTGTATGCCGATGGGGCTTTTTTCCGCCAGCGCATGACCGAAGGGGACCATGAGCGTGAGGCGTAGAGGAATCCACAGGTAGGAAAGAAAATTTTTGGGTACGGCGGAATCGAGCGATATGCCGATGTCGAGAAAACCTTCCCGCACCTGTTCTATGATTTCCGCAGGAGAGCGGGAAAAAAGCTGTATGCGTATGCCCGGATGACGTTTCTGAAATTCCGGGATGAATCCCGGAAGCAGGTTGTCCACTACTGAAGGTGCAGCGCCTATGCGCAGTCGTCCTGATTCTTCTTCGGAAAGCGACTGTATCTGCCCCAGACGCATTTCCAGTTCATCGTATTGAAGGAGCAGGCGTTTTGTGAAATCCAGCAATGCCTCTCCTGCTGGTGTGAGTATGACGGATTTGCGTCCCGTTCTTTCAAACAGAGGAGTGCCGAGAGTTTCTTCAAGGTTTTTTATCTGACTGCTCAGAGTGGATTGCGTGCGGTGTACGACTTCCGCCGCTTTCGTGATGTTTCCGAGCTTGGCAATCACATAGAAATTTCTCAGATACTGAATGTTCATGGGCTGCGCCGCCGGTAGGGGAAGGTTTGTTTTCAAGGTATAGCGTTATTCATGGGAAAACAACCTGATTTTTGAAAATCATCGATTTCATCAATGGTTGCCATGGAAAGAATTATTTGAAATTACCTTGATTTTTCTCATCTTTTTTATGATGTTATAAAAAATGCAAATATTTCCCGGATGCCCCGAGGAAAAAGGAGGTCTTATGAAACGCATATTTCTGACACTTGTTTGTCTGCTCTCCCTGTTTTCCTTTGCTCCGCAATCACAGGCAAGGGATGCTGAACGACTCACCTTTGTTTCCGGTCCCGTAGGGGGCGATTGGTACAGCCTCGGGGGAAGTATCGGTGAAATCGTCAAACGGACCGTGTCGGGCGTGCAGATGACGGTGACGACGGGCGGAGGAATAAGTAACGGCCCTATGATTGAAAAAGGTAAGGCTGATATGGGACTTTCTCAGGCCATGCTCTACCATGCGCAGGAAAACAGACTTGAACCGTACGCCGGTATTCCCGAGGCGAAGAATCTTTCGGCCATCGGGTATGTGGGCTATGTGCTTCAGGCCTATTTTCTTGTGAAGGACGACAGTCCTCTGAAGTCCATCGAGCAGATGATTCAGGAAAAGTATCCTGTGCGCATGGTGCTCACTACCCGGTCGGCCACGCCCGAACTTGCCGTGCGTCGCCTGCTTGCCGAATACGGCGTGACCTATAAGGACATCGAATCCTGGGGCGGCAAAATTTCCTTCGTGGGGTTTGCCGAAGCCGAAGGGATGATTTCCGACGGCCACTGCGACGTGTACGTCGGGCCGGTGCTCGGCGCCATCGTTCAGATGGTGACTACCAACAAGATGCGCCTGCTTCCCTGGAAGGAGTCCGTCATTGATGAGGTATGTCGGAAGTACGCCTACGACAAGCAGATTCTGCCCAAGGGTAAGTATGACTTTGTGGAAAAGGATACCCCCTGCATGGCGGAGTCCAACATTATTCTCGTCCGCAGGGATATGTCTGATGACCTCGTCTATAATATCACCCGGGCCATCTGTGAGAATGCCGATACCATACGCGCCTCCGGTCCCACCTACATTAATTTCGACCCCCGCCGTATGGTACAGAATGTGGGCGGCGCTTTTCATCCCGGAGCGGAGCGCTACTTCCGTGAACAGGGTTGGATAAAGTAGTGGCTTCAGGACATGCGGGGACTCCCTGCATGTCCTGTCGTCCTGATGGAGAATTGCCATGAGAGAACTGACAGGCGTTCCTGCCACGGCAGTGAAAGTCATAGCCCTGGGCATGGCCGTCTTCCACCTGTATACTGCGGGCTTCGGAAGTTTTGTGGCCCTGATTCAGCGTTCCATTCATCTTATGTTCGCCATGACGCTGGTCTTTCTTCTCTTCCCCGCCGGCAAGAGAAGCAGGAAGGACGGAGTGTCTCTGCTGGATGTTCTTCTCGGTCTTGCGGCAGCGTGGGCCTTCAGCTATGTGTTTCTGCATTATGATGCCATCAATGAGCGTATTCCCGGCATTTCGGAAATAACGGCCGTGGAGCTGATTGCCGGCGGGACGGCCATACTTCTCACTCTGGAAGGCGCGCGTCGCGCTCTGGGCACGGCCATGGCCGTGATACCGGCGCTGTTTCTGTCCTACGCTTTGTTCGGGGACCTTTTGTCCGGGAGTTTCTCCCATCCGCCCATCACGGTGGCTGAGTGCATAGAATACATGTATCTGGGCTATGACGGTCTGTTCGGTATTCCTTCGGGCATTTCCGCCACCTATCTCGTGCTGTTCATCATTTTCGGCTGCATCATGGAAAAAACGGGCGCCGGACAGGTCATCATGGATCTGGCATGTGCTTTGGCCGGACGCAGCAGGGGCGGTCCCGCCAAGATTGCGGTAATATCCAGCGCCCTTTTCGGCTCCATCAGCGGGGCGGCCGTGGCTAATGTGTACTCCACCGGCGTGTTCACCATTCCGCTCATGAAGAGACTGGGTTACAGGGCGGAATTCGCCGGAGCCGTGGAAGCCGTCTCCTCCACGGGTGGACAGATTATGCCTCCCGTCATGGGAGCCGCCGCCTTCCTCATGGCGGAATGGCTGGCCATTCCTTACAGCAGTATCTGCGTGGCGGCGCTTCTGCCCGCACTGCTTTATTATCTCGCCGTCATCGCCATGGTGCATCTGGAAGCGGCACGCACAGGGATGACCGGGCTTGAGGAACATGAAATTCCGAAGGTAAAGGACATCGTGAAGCGGCTTTATCTGTTGCTGCCCCTTGCGGTTCTCACCGTCATGCTTTTCGTGGGATATTCCGTATCCCGTTCCGTGCTCTTTTCCATCATCCTCGCCCTCGGACTCAGCATGCTTTCCCCTGCCACGCGCCTTTCTCTCCGGCAGATTCTTGATACGCTGGCTCTCGGCTGCCAGCGCTCCTGTATGCTGGCCATGGCCACGGCCTCGGCCGGACTCATTATCGGCGTCGTCACGGAAACGGGTGTCGGACTCACGCTTACCAGCAACATCGTGGTGTACTTCAAGGACACGCTGCCCCTGGCGCTGGTGTTCATCATGGTGGCTTCCCTCATCATGGGCATGGGCGTTCCCACGGTGGTCGCCTATCTGCTGGTGGCCACGCTTACCGCTCCCATCCTCACGAAGCTCGGCGTCTCGCCGCTTCAGGCACATATGTTCGTGTTCTACTTCGCGGTGATTTCCATGATTACGCCTCCAGTGGCCATGGCTTCATGGGCAGGTGCGGAAATTGCGGGAGCGGACTTCAACAGGACCGGACTTCAGGCTGTGAAGCTGGGTATCGTGGCGTTCATCATTCCTTTCATGTTCGTTTATGATGATGCGCTGCTGCTTCAGGGCACATTTTTCCATACGCTCTCGGTGGTGGTGTTCGCCATCATCGGTATCTTCGTCCTGGCTTTCGGTCTGGAAGGATGGATGATGGGACCGATTTCGCCCGTATTTCGTGTCGTTCTGGTGGTTGCAGGCATACTGCTCATAGACCCTTCCTGGCAGACCGACCTCCTGGGGCTCATCACGCTTCTTGGCGTGTCCATGTATCAGAAATTCGGCAGACGCATGATGTGCGAAAAGCCGCAGGATTAACATCAATCTCCCTGTCTGGAGGCAGAGGGTTTTTCAACTGAAGATTGAGGCGCGTATGTCCTTGTATCAGTGCATTTCAACGGAAGTTCTCGTTATCGGTTCAGGCGGGGCTGCGCTTCGGGCCGCTCTGGCTGCCCGGGAGCAGGGCGCGCAGGTTCTTGTGGTATCCAAGGGTGTGGCCGGTCGCTGCGGGGTCACACCCACGGCGCTTACGGGGTACCAGGCCGCCTTCGGGCATGCCGATCCCCGCGACAGTCCGGAAGTGCATTTCAGGGATACCATGAAGAACGGTTGCGGCCTGTCCGATCCTGTGCTGGCCCGTATTCTTGCCGAGGAAGCCCCGTCTTCCGTACTGTATCTTGAAAGTATCGGCGTGCACTTTCAGAAGACGCCGGAGGGCAGATTCGTGCAGAAAAGACTGGATGAATCCCAGTCCTATCCCCGTTCTGTCCGTATAGGCGACTCTCTGGGCTTGCCCATTATGACGGTCCTTTCCGCTGCCGTGCAGAAACGCGGCATACGCATGATGAGCGATGTGCTCGTTACCCGGCTGCTTATACATGAGGGCAGGGTATTGGGCGCAGTGGCGCTGCATCTGGCCACGGGCGAGCAGATAGTGTTTCGTGCCGGGGCCGTGATTCTGGCCACGGGAGGCGCTGCATCCCTGTATGCGCTCAGCTCCAATCCGCCGGAATCCACGGGCGACGGTTACATGCTGGCCTACCGGGCGGGTGCACAGCTTATGGACATGGAATTCTTCCTGTTCCTTGGCCACGCCATTTTATATCCGGAATCGGCCAGAGGGGTGCTCTATCCTTTCCAATACCTGCTGGGACTGGGGGCCCGCCCTCTGTACAATGCCGAGGGGCGCGCCTTCATCAGCGACTACACGCCCGCAGGCGTGACGAATCCTTCCCGTGACCTGTATGCCCGTGCCATACACTGGGAAGTCATGGCCGGAAGGGGCAGTGAGCATGGCGGAGCGTATTTTGATCCTTCCTCTTTGCCTGCAGACGTGCTGGAAAGGGAGCTGCCCTCTCAGACAAAATTCATACAGTCCCTGGGAGTGGATATTTCCCGTCCCATGGAAGTGGGAGTGGCCGGGCATTTTCTCTGCGGCGGCGTGCGCATGAACGAGTGGTGCGCCACCAGCGTGGAGGGGCTTTTTGCTGTAGGAGAAGTGGCCGGTGGTGTGCATGGCGGCGCCCGCATCGGCGGCAATGCGCTGGCGGAACTTTTCGTCTTCGGGCGCAGAGGCGGTGAGGCGGCAGCGCACTTTGCCCGCACGCATGCCTGTTCATCCTGTGAGGAAGAGGAGTACCGGGTTCTTGAACAGGAACGGGAACGCATGGAAAGCCTTCTGCAGAAAAAGGACGGTCCGCGCCCCGGAGTGCTCCGTCGTGCGCTTCAGGAGCTGATGTGGAAACATGTCAGCGTCATCCGCTCACGGGAAGGTCTTGAAGAGGCGCGCAGAGGTATAGGCGCTTTGCGCGCGCAGTTTCCCTCGATGCGTGCGGCAGGAAATTCACGGGTGTTCAACCTTGATCTGACGGCCGCGCTGGAGTTGGAAAACATGGTGGAACTGGCCGGTATCATTACGGAGGCAGCACTGCTCCGGCAGGAAAGCAGGGCCGGACATTTTCGTGAGGATTTCCCAACGCAGCGCAGGGAATGGAACGGCAATATTCTTGTGGAAAAGGGCGGACAGGGACCATTATTCCACCTCAGACCCGTGAAGGCTGTGGAGTAGAAGATGAAGGCGCAGGTTTATATCGCAAAAAGCGATGAGTATGGAAAACGGCAATGGGCGTATTATGAGGTTCCCTGCGCACCTTCCGACAGGGTCTCGCAGGCATTGCAGTATATCTATGAAAATCTTGATGCAGATATTGCCTATCGGCAGTGTTTCTGCAAGAGAGGGTCATGCGGGCTGTGCATGATGACGGTTAACGGCAAATGTGTGAAAACTTGCCGGACGCCGGTCAGTCCTGTCATGCGTATAGAGCCCCTTCCCCTGCCGGTGGTGCGGGATCTTGTGGTATCCTTTTCCGAGCGGGAGGGGAAAGGACGGGCCCGGCAGGTTTAGATGGTCTGCGGGTATGGTTGCAGCTTGTACCTGCAGACAGAGGAGTTTTGAAGTGGAAGCACTTCAAAAGCCAGGTCCCCTTGCAGAAAGCGCCCCTTAACGGGGCGCTTTCGTGCGGTACCGGATATCAGTTTTTCAGGCTGTGAATGGGAGCCGGGATACGGCCGCCCAGATTGATGAAGGCGGAAGCGTCGCCTGTGTTCACGGGAATAATCTTGGCCTGACCGAGCAGGCCGCCGAAGATGGCGGTTTCGCCCACGCTCTTGCCGGGCACGGGAATGATGCGTACGGCCGTGGTTTTGGTATTTATCATGCCGATGGCCATTTCATCGGCGATGAGGCCGGAAATGGTGGTGGCGGGCGTATCGCCGGGAATGGCAATCATGTCGAGACCCACGGAGCAGACGCTGGTCATGGCCTCCAGCTTTTCCATGGTGAGGGCACCCGAGTTGGCAGCAGCTTCAATGCTGGAGTCTTCCGACACGGGAATGAAGGCGCCGGAGAGGCCGCCCACATGGGAGGAGGCGAACACGCCGCCCTTCTTCACGGCGTCGTTGAGCATGGCGAGCACGGCGGTGGAGCCGGGCGCGCCGATGGAGGAGAGGCCCACGCTCTGGAAGATTTCGCCCACGGAATCGCCCACGGCGGGGGTGGGGGCGAGGGAAAGGTCGGCCACGCCGAAGGGCAGGTTCATGCGATCCGCCACTTCCTTGCCGATGAGTTCGCCCACGCGGGTTACCTTGTAGGCCGTGGACTTGATGACTTCGGCCACATCGCTGAGCGTGAGGTATTCGTGGGTTTCCTTGGCGCGGTCGATGGCTTTTTTCACCACGCCGGGGCCGGAGACGCCCACGTTGATGACCACGTCCGGTTCGCCGATGCCGAGATAGGCTCCGGCCATGAAGGGAACGTCCTGCGGGATGTTGGCGAATACCACGAGTTTGGCGCAGCCTATGCCGTCACGCTCGCGCGTGGCGTCGGCCACCTTGAGAATCTGACGGCCCATGAGCGCCACGGCGTCCATGTTGATGCCTGCTTTGGAGGACGCCACATTGATGGAGGAGCACACGCGGTCGGTGGTGGCGAGAGCCTCGGGCAGCGATTCGATGAGCGCGCGGTCGCCGGGCGTCATGCCCTTTTCCACCAGCGCGCCGAATCCGCCGAGAAAGTCCACGCCGGCTTCCTTGGCCGCTTCGTCCAGCATCTGGCAGGCGCGCACCATCTGTTCGGCGTTGAAGCCCGCGCCCACCACGGCCATGGGGCTGATGCTGATGCGCTTGTTCACCACGGGGATGCCGTAGCGCGCGCCCACTTCGTTGCAG
>CASFUJ010000010.1 GCA_949297645.1 uncultured Desulfovibrionaceae bacterium | reverse complement strand
GAGTCTGTTCCACAGAAAATCGCCTTCCCAGGGCTTGATGAAGGGGATGCCCCAGCCTTCCGCCTTGCGGATGGCCGCAAAGGCGCAGTCGGGAATGAGGGAACCCACGCCGTCGCCGCCGCAGCCGATGATGCCGGCCTTCTTGGAACCGCAGATGACGGCTTCGGCATAGGCGGCTTCATCCACGGGATTCTGCGAGGCGTCGCCCATGTTGAAGGCCACGCCGCCGATGGGGGCGGCAAGAAGAGGCAGCGCCAGTTTGAGGCCGAGAATTTCGGTGGAGGTATCGGGCTGGGCCGCGGTGTGCAGGCAGCGCATGGCCAGCTTCACGTGGGCCAGCGCCTCTACATTGGCGCGGAAGGAGGAACCGGTGCCGAGGCCCCCCATGCCGGGCACTTCACCGGCGCAGACTTTGCCGTCGCACTGCGGGCAGACACGGCAATGTCCCTTCATGCGTTCACGGGCCAGCTGTTTGATGGATGCGTCCATGGTCAATCTCCTGTGCGGTAAAAGGACGTTCGTTTCCGGAGCGCCGCAGACGGGCTGCCGGAAGGGGGGGAAGGGGCTCATGCCCCGTGTCTGGCTTCCAGCTCGGCGGCGGCCTTCATGACGGAAGCCTTGTAGCCCTCGCGTTCGGCGCGGATGAGCGAGGCTACGCGTTCATCGTGCAGGGCGATGATCTGAGCGGCCAGCCACGCGGCGTTCTTCGCGCCGTTCAGGGCCACCGTGGCCACGGGGAAGCCGGAGGGCATCTGCACCGTGGCGTACAGGGCGTCCAGTCCGCCGATGGTCGAACCGGCCACCGGAATGCCGATGACGGGCTTTATGGTGCGGGCGGCCACGGCTCCGGCCAGATGGGCCGCCATGCCCGCGGCGCAGATATAGACCTGACAGCCGTCGGCTTCCAGTTCTTTCATGAGCTCTTCGGTACGCTCAGGCGTACGATGGGCGGACGTGACGGTGTAACGGTAGGAAATGCCGAGTTTCTTCAGCACGTCGGCGCAGGCGCTCACGACGGGGTCGTCGGAGGCGGAGCCGATGAAAATGGCGACTTGGGTCATGGATATCCTCGAAATACTGCCGGAACGTTCCGGCGTTCATGCGCGGTGCAGCGTTCAGAGCGACCGCAATGTCGTGAAAGGGAAAACGGCGCGCCGTCCGCTCAGGCCAGGCCCAGTCTTTTCAGGCCCTTCAGACCGATGTCGCGGCGGAACTGACTGTTGTCCATGGAAAGACGGCTCATGCCCTTATAGGCGCGCTGCTGCGCCTCTTTAAGGTCACCGCCGAGAGCGGTGACGCAGAGCACGCGACCGCCGTTTGCCAGAATCTGCCCGTGTTCCTCTCTGGTCCCTGCCTGAAAGACCTGCACGTCCTCGAGCGCTTCCGCTTCGGCGATGCCGGAAATGGGCATGCCCTTGGGGTAGGCACCGGGGTAGCCTGCCGCGGTGAGCACCACGCCGAGGGCCGAGCGCTTCTCGATATCCAGAGAAACGGTGTCGAGGCGGCCTTCGATGCAGGCGAACATGATGTCCGCAAGGTCGTTTTTGAGGCGCATGAGCAGGGGCTGACATTCGGGGTCGCCGAAGCGCACGTTGTATTCGAGCACCTTGGGACCGTCTTCGGTCATCATGAGACCGGCGTACAGGATGCCGGTGAAGGGGGTGCCGCGGCGCGTCATTTCGGCAAGAATGGGACGCGCCACGATGTCGGCCATGGAGTCGAGTCTGTCGTCGGGCAGAATGGGGGCGGGACTGTAGGCGCCCATGCCGCCGGTGTTGGGGCCCTTGTCGCCGTCGAACACGGCCTTGTGGTCCTGGGCGGAAGGCAGGGGCAGCGCGGTTTTGCCGTCGCAGAAGCACAGCAGGGAGACTTCCTCGCCCTTCAAAAATTCCTCGATGAGCACGGTGTTTGCCGCATCGCCGAAGGCGCTTTTTTCGAACATGAGGTCGAGGGCGGCTTTCACTTCCTCATCCGTCATGGCCACGATGACGCCCTTGCCCGCGGCAAGTCCGTCGGCCTTGATGACGAGCGGCGCACCGTGAGCGGCTGCGAAGGCGTCGGCCTCGGCGCGGCTGGTGAACACGCCCGCCGCCGCCGTGGGTACGCCCGCCGCCTGCATGACTTCCTTGGCGAAGGACTTGCTGCCTTCGAGTCTGGCGCAGGCCGCCACGGGGCCGAAGCAGGGAATGCCCGCTTCCTTCATGGCGTCCACCACGCCCAGCGTGAGGGGCAGCTCCGGCCCGGGCACCACGAGGTCCACGGCTTTTTCCTTCGCAAGGGCCACAAGACCGGGGATGTCGCTGTCTTTGACGGGGACGTTCACGGTCATGCCCGCCGTGCCGCCGTTGCCGGGGGCGACGAACACGTCCGTCACGTCGGGACGCTGTCCGAGTTTCCATGCCAGGGCGTGTTCGCGTCCGCCGGAACCGATGATGAGAATGCGCATGATTTTTCCTTGTATGTTTTAAAGGGCATATCTTCGTTGCGGAGAAGATGCCGTGAAGGGACTGTACGGCCGCGTCATGGTCGGAGAAAAGCCGCCCCGGGGCGGCTTTTCCTGAGGCGCAGACGCGCTATTTCATGAACAGCATTTCCTGATAGCTGGGCAGGGGCCACAGGTCGTCGGCCACCAGCGTCTCAAGTTTGTCGGCGAAGCGGCGCAGCTCTTCCATGGCGGGAAGCACGCTGTGCAGGCATTCGTGGGAGCTTTTGAGAAGTCCGGCTTCGCCGGGCGTCCAGTCAAGTTCCCGGGCGCGCTCTTCCAGTACGCGCAGGGCGTGTTCGAACTGCCCGATGACCTCGGAGAGCTCCTTCAGCGAATCGAGCGCGGCGGGCACGCCGAGAGCCGTGCACGCCGAAGCCGAGGAGGCCAGCTCCTGCCGGTAGCGTATGGCCGCGGGATAAATCTGCGTACGCGCCATGCGCACGGCGAGGCTGCACTCGGTGTGCACCGTCTTCAGATACTGCTCGAGCTGTATGTCCTCGCGGGCCTTGAGTTCCTGCCGGGAAAAGACCTGATAGCGCTCGCACAGCGCCATGACTTCAGGTGAGGAGAAGACCGGCACGGCGTCGGGCGTGGCCGGGTAGTTGGGCAGGCCGCGGCGCATGGCCTCTCTCTGCCATATTTCGGAGTACCCGTTGCCGTTGAAGATGACGGCGCTGTTTTCCTCCATCACGTTCTCGATGAACTTCTGCACGGCCTCGCCGAGGGTGAGCTGTTCGCCGTGCAGGGCGTTTTCAAGGAACGTGGCGGCATAGTCCAGGGATTCGGCCAGCATGGTGTTGAGCACCACGAGAGAGTCGGCGGCGGACATGGAGGAGCCGAGGGCGCGGAATTCAAAGCGGTTGCCCACGAAGGCAAAGGGGCTGGTACGGTTGCGGTCGCCGGGGTCGGCGGGCAGCGGGGGCAGGGTGTCCACGCCCACGTTCATCATGCGCTTGCCCGCGGCTCCGACCACCTGTCCCACACGGAACTGCTCCAGAACGTCGGTGAGCTGGTCGCCGAGGAACAGGGACATGATGGCGGGCGGCGCTTCGTTGGCGCCGAGACGGCGGTCGTTGGACGCGGACGCCACCACGGCGCGCAGGAAGCCGCCGTGACGGTGCAGGGCGCGTATGACGGCGCACAGGAACACGAGGAACTGGGCGTTTTCATGAGGATTGTCGCCCGGGGCGAAGAGGTTGCCCACTTCGGGACTGCCGATGGAGTAGTTGAGGTGCTTGCCCGAGCCGTTGATGCAGTCGAAGGGCTTTTCGTGCAGCAGGCAGGACATGCCGTGACGGCGGGCCGTCTTTCTGAGCACCGTCATGATGAGCTGGTTGTGGTCGCAGGCGAGGTTGCCCGACTCGAAGGTGGGGGCGATTTCATACTGGCTGGGCGCCACTTCGTTGTGGCGCGTCTTCACCGGAATACCGAGTCTGTAGAGCTGACGCTCCACATCGGCCATGAAGCCGAGTACGCGGCTTGGAATGACGCCGTAGTACTGGTCCTCGAATTCCTGCCCCTTGGGAGGACGCGCGCCGAACAGCGCCCGGCCCGCGATGAGAAGGTCGGGACGCGCGGAGACGAAGGTTCCGTCGATGAGGAAGTATTCCTGCTCCAGCCCGCCGTTGGAGGTGATGGGCATGGTGGGCTCCACGCCGAAGAGGCGCAGGACGCGCGCGGCCTGCTGATTCAGGGCCTGATTGGAACGCAGGATGGGCGTCTTCTTGTCGAGGGCTATGCCCGTCCAGGAAAGGAATACCGTGGGAATGCACAGCACCATGCCGGCGGGGCTTTCCATGAGATAGGCCGGACTCGTTACGTCCCACGCGGTGTAGCCGCGCGCCTCGAAGGTGGAGCGCAGGCCGCCCGAGGGGAAGCTCGAGCCGTCGGCCTCGCCCTGCACCAGAGCGCTGCCGCTGAACTGGGCGAGGGCGCCGCCTCTGCCGTCCGGGTCGAGGAAGCTGTCGTGCTTTTCCGCGGTGAGGCCGGTGAGCGGATAGAAGACGTGGGTGTAGTGGTCCGCGCCGCGTTCCATGGCCCAGGATTTCATGGCGTTGGCCACCACGTCGGCCACGGCCGGGTCGAGGCGTCTGCCGAGGTCGATGGTGGTGCGCAGAGATTTATAGACGGCCTTGGGCAGATAACGCTGCATGGCCTTGTCGTCGAAGACGTTGCAGCCGTAATATTCCGTGGGGTCGGAATGGGCTTCGGAAGCGCCGGGACGGCCTCCCGCTATGTATTCCGCGTCATGGCGTCTCGTGGCGACGGACAGGACTGCATGACTGCGGCTGGCGTTGGCGGAACTCATGCGAACTCCTTGAAAAGAAAGATAAGCGGCCCGTCATGCGGGCCTTTGGAAAGGAAAAAGGGCATGGAACCCGTTTCGTCAGTCTATGGAAACCACTTCCAGCGCGAAGGTAAGGTCCTTGCCCGCCATGGGATGATTGGCATCGAGCACGATATGCCTGTCGGTCACTTCGCTGATGGAAACTTCGAGTTCTCCCTGATCGGTGGAGACGTGCAGCATCATGCCCACCTGCGGCTTGATGGTCGGCGGCACCTGTTCCAGAGGAACGGAGAAGAGAAGCTGTTCCCGTCTGTCGCCGTAGGCTTCCGCCGCGGGAATGGTCACGGTGAACCTGTCGCCGACCTCGTGGCCCGTCACGGCCTTGTCGAAGCCGGGGATGACCTGGCCGGAGCCGACCTTGAAGCGCAGAGGGCTGCCTTCGCGCGAACGGTCGAATTCGGAGCCGTCGTTCAGGGTGCCTACATAATGGACAGAAACAGTGTCGCCGGGTTTAATGGGCATGGGAACCTCTGTGGAAGAGCGTTGAAGGGGATAAAAGGCCGGTATCCGCCCGGAAAGGCGGAGGGGAAGGAACGTCGGGAAGGGTTTTCCGATTGACGGCCCCGGCACAGGAAGATACCTATCACAGAGATTGACCAACTCCAAGAGCATTTAATGGATGGAGGCCCGCAGCATGAAGCCGGAAAAGAAAGACGGGGAGCAGCCCGGGCAGATAAGCCTTCTCGGCACGGCCAGCACCATGGGCCTGCACATGGTTTCCGGTCCCATCGTGGGCGGAGGCCTCGGCTGGCTGGCGGACAAATGGCTCGATACATGGCCCGTGGGGGTATCTTGCCAGAAGCAACGCGGAACGCGACGCGCAGGAGAAGGCCCGGCGGGAAGAGGAGGCCGCACGGCGCGAAAAGGCGCGGCCCGTTTCCGTTCCGGCGACAAACGCGCCCGTTCCCGACAGGGCCGACGTTCCTGCCTTAGCGGAAGACCGGACGGAGCGACAGGATACGATGACGGCGTCCATTCTCGCGGGCACGGACGTGCCGTCGGAGAGGGACCTCGACGAGGTGGACGAAACGCTTGAGGCCATACGCCGCGCGCTCCGGGAAGACCATACGGAGCAGGGAAAAAAGGACGAACATGAACATAATTGAACAAGCGGACCGGCGCCTGTGGAGAAAAGGCTTCGTGCACGCCCCTCTCCGCAGCGCGGTGAGAAATCTTTTTTTCTTTTCCGGGCTTCTTTTTCTTGTGGGACTCGTTGTTCTGCCGTGGTTTCCTCCCCTGTTCTGGAGCGGTGTCATGGCTGTGTTATCCTTTTGGAATTTCTATACTCTTGCTCTTTTTATCCAGCAGACGCTGCCGGCGAGTATTCCCGAAGAGGACAGGAACGGAAGCTCAAGGGCGCGCATTGTGAAAAAAGGTTTGCTCCTGAGAACGCAATTGAGGCTTTTCATTACGGGATTTTTCGTGTATATAGCATTAGTCGTTTTTCAGGCGAGTCCCGCCGCGCTTGCGGCCGGTCTTTCCTCGGCGATAGTCATCATACCGGTTTCCCTGATTTTCCGGTACTGAATAGCCTGGTCACATACAGGAGGTTTCCATGGCTGCATCTGGACTGGCGCACCCTCTTCTGCTTTCGACCATCTTCCATCTGGATGAAATCACGGTCGCGGGCATGACCATCGAGACCAAGTATGTGTTCTTCACCTGGCTCGGTATGGCCATTCTGCTTGTCGTGGGCATTCTCGTCCGCCGGAACATCAGCATCGTTCCCGGCAGGCTGCAGCTCTTCTTCGAGGCCCTCGTGGACGGACTTGAGAAGTTCATTCTGACCAACCTCGGAGAAAAGGGCCGTCGTTTCGTGCCCCTGCTCGTGTCCATCTTCATCTATGTGCTCACCATGAATCTGCTGGGTCTCGTGCCCGGCTGCGACGCGCCCACCGCCAACCTGAACACCACCATCTCCATAGCGCTGTGCGTGTTCCTCTATTACAACTATGTGGGCATCCGCACCTGGGGCTTCGGGTACATCCACCATTTCACCGGCTCCAGCAAGCCGCTGATTCCGTTGATGTTCCCCATTGAAGTCATTTCCCATCTGGCCCGTCCTCTCTCCATGTCGCTCCGTCTTTTCGGCAATATCTTCGCCGAAGAAATGACGCTCATCATCTTCTTCGGCTTCGGCGCCAGCATCTATATCGGCGTTCTGCTCGGCACGGTTCCGATGTACTTCCTGTTCCTGCTCGGCAAGGTGCTGCAGGCCTTCATCCTGTTCATCCTGTCCATGATTTACATTCAGGGTTCCATCGAACACGCCCACTAAGCCGCGCCAACTTCGGGGGAATGGCCTTACGGCCTCAACATCATAAATTGTAATGGAGTATCACCATGCGCAAGATCGTCCTCACCACTCTGTCCACCCTCATGCTCGTTTCCATCGCCGCCGTGGCCTTCGCCGCTGACGGCGGCGTCACCAGCGGCTTCGGCCTTGCCGCCGCCGGCATCGCTCTGGGCATCGGCCTCGCCGCTACAGGCGGCGCCTGCGGCCAGGGTGCCGCCATCAAGGCCGCCTGCGAAGGCATCGCCCGCAACCCTGACGCTTCCGGCAAGATTTCCCAGTCCCTCATCCTGGGCCTGGCCTTCATCGAATCCCTCGTCATCTATGCCCTTCTCGTGGCGCTCATCCTGCTCTTCGTGAAGATGTAGTTGCATTTATCGGGCGGGAAGGATATATTCCTTTCCGCCCCTTATTCTTTTAACCGGCAAACCAAGACGATGAACCAGACTCCCAAATACGAACATATCCCCCGCGCTACCATCCAGCGGCTCGCCACCTATCTCCAGGTCCTTGAGGCCATGGACAAGGACGGCGTGCAGGTGATTTCTTCCGAACCCCTGTCCCGGGCGTGCGACGTAAACGCCTCCCAGGTTCGCAAGGACCTTGCCTATTTCGGCGAATTCGGCGTCCGCGGCGTAGGTTACTATGTCTCGTATCTTCTGGAAGTCATCAAGGCGTGCCTCAACGCCAACCGCGAGTGGCGGGCAGCCCTCGTGGGTGTGGGCAACATGGGCAGGGCTCTGCTCAACTATCAGGAATTTCGCCGTCATGGTTTCACCATCGTGGGCGCGTTCGACTGCGACCCCTTCAAGATCGGTGAAAAGCTCTACGGACTGGAAGTTTACTGCACCAAGACGCTTATGGAAAAGGTGCCCGAGCTGGGCATCGAGATCGGCATCATCACCGTTCCGCCGGAACGGGCTCAGCGTGCGGCCACCCAGCTTGTGGACGCGGGCATCAAGGGTATTCTGAACTACTCCGCCGCCCGTATCACGGTGCCGGACCATGTGTTCGTGGAGTATGTGAACTTCTTCCATCAGATTTACTCCCTTACGTTCAATATCTCCACCAAGCAGCGCTGATCTGCGGTATTCTTCAGGTATTCAGGCCGCCGGAACTCCTTTTCAGGACAGTCCGGCGGTCTTTTTTTCGGCGGAGTCAGCTCCCTCCTGTACCATGTTTTTCTGCCGGTCATGACATTCTCGCAAAGACGTTTTGTCTTCAGAGCATCGGCTCCGTGTCGTGAAGCGGGACGGGGTGGAGGCGGAGCGCGGTTCCCGAGCGGGACCTGCGCACAGACGTGGCGCGCTCCGTCAGCTTGAAAAAGCTCCATAAGTTCGACGCGGACTTGGCGCTGACGGGGAGTGCATGTCATAAGCAGCAACACGCCCCCGGACCCGGCGGAGCCTGTGCTCTGACGGGGCGTAGAGAGAAGTGTGCGTTGCGTGCGGAAGATGCGCCCCGCTGATGGACCTGCGCCGAGCGCGCAATACGCAGCTTCCGGTATTTTTGAGCTCGTCCCGGCTGCCGGGCGCACGGGGCTGTGCAGGTCATGGTCAAAGGAGCTCCTGCGGAGGTAGTCCCGGGGCTCCTGCCGTCGTCCGAGCGGAGGCCGGAGATTGCCTTCATGAAGGTTTGCGCAGAGGGCGGACATGTTCCGCGTCGGGCGCCGATATGCTCCCGGCCGGCAGAACTCCGCGTCCTTTCATCCGGCCGCACTGCCGGAAGGGGCGAAGTGGGTGGCCTCATGGCGCAGGCACCACCGGGCGGACTCTTTTTCGCGGTGCGTCCATTCCGGCGCGGTCATGCCTTCGTTCCTCTTCTTCGAGCCGGTTTTCAGGGGGGCGGGACGCCCGACGGAAGAGGTCGGGGCGGGGCAACCTGTCTTTTTTATTTTTTTCTTCGAAGATTGCCAATAATGGGCGCTCTATCTACTTGCTCATCCGGCCTCCATAGCTTATCACTAAGGAAAGGGCGCAAGAGCAAACATTGCCGTCATAATACATGGTTGCCGTGCCCTTGAGAAAACGGCCGGGGATGCCCGGCATGTACAAAAATGCTCGGAGCCGGCGCTGCTAGTCCCCGCCGGTTCTCAAGGAGATAGAAGCGTTATGGAAAAGTTGGAACTGCTGGCTCAGCGTATCGATAGTCTCATCCAGGAACTGGACCGCCTGCGTGCGGAGAATCATCAGCTTCGTGAGGAAGGCAACCGTCTTCGCGAGGACCTGGAACTGGGGCAGATGGCCTCTGAGGAACTTCAGGAGCAGCTCAATCGCGAACGCAGCGTGCGCGATGAGGCCTGCAACAGGGTTGACGCGCTTATCAGCCGCATCCAGAGTACGTTGCCTGCCGCTGAACCTCAGCAGAACGGTTAGGGCAGGCGGCCGCCATGCACAGCTATCATCTTGACCTGTGCGACCTTCAGGTCGCATTCCGTACCGAGGCCGGTCCCGAACGGGTGGAGAAGGCCAGACAGTATGTGGAAGAGAGATATGGCAGAGTAAAGGCGCAGGGCGGTCATTTCGGCAGAGACAGGCTGCTCGTCATGCTTCTTATCAGCATGGCGGACGACCTGCTGGAACTGCGGGAGCAGAACAGCCGGGCGGATTCCCGACTGGATGAGCTTCTGCAGAGTCTGAAGGAAAACACGCCGGGCAGAGGCGGGGCGGAACAATCCGCAGGAGAATCCCCCGAAGACCTTTCCCGGTAGCCCATATTCCCTGGGATGTGCGTGGGGAGCTGGCTTGCGCCGGCCTCACTAGCGTTAGCAGGGAGCCAGTCTCCGAAATGGTGTGCATACCCGCCGCGCGCGGGCAGCCTGAAGTTTCGGACAGGCGCCCACTTGGAGACCACAAGGTCTCGTGCCAGCAGCTTTCCACGGCATCCCGGGTTTTCTTCCTTCCTCTGTATCTCGCCCGCGTCAGGCGGGTCTTCCAGACATTGCATTACGGACGTATGGCCGGTCTGCGGTCACGTTGCGCGCCATCGGGTCGTTCGGTCCGATGGACTGCTGCCGTCCGTCAACATATCACAGGAACTGCCATGGATGACATCATCGTTTACGCCTTCGCGCTGGTCAGCCTTGTGGCCGGCGCGCTGCTCGGCGTGTTCATACAGCGTCATGTAACCAGCAAGCGCATCGGCGAGGCCAACGACCTCGCCCACCGCATCGTGGAAGAAGCCCGCAAGGAAGCGCAGGCGCAGAAAAAGGAAATCCTGCTTCAGGGACAGAACGAAATCTTCAGTCAGAAGCATGCCTTCGAGGTCGAGTACAAGGAACAGGAACGTGCTCTCAAGGGCCGTGAAAAGAAGCTCCAGGACATCAGCGACCGTATGGAAGAGAAGATGGAGCGCATCACGCAGAAGGAGCACGACATCCTCGCCCAGGAAAAGGAACAGACGCAGCGCGAGCGCGTGCTGGCGGAGAAGGAGCAGCAGATAGAGGCGAAACTGGATGAGCAGGAGCGCCGTCTGCAGGAAGTGTCCGGTCTGACGGCCGAAGAGGCCAAGACGCGCCTGTTTGAGGAAATAGAATCCCGTACGCGCCACGAGGCCGCCAAGATGATGCGCGTCATCGAAACGGAGGCACGGGAAACGGCGGACCGCAAGGCCAAGGAGATTCTGGCCTGCGCCATACAGCGCTATGCCGGCGACTATGTGGGCGAGCAGACGGTGACGGCCGTCACCCTGCCCAGCGAAGACATGAAGGGTCGTATCATCGGCCGCGAAGGCCGCAACATCCGTGCGCTGGAAGCGGCCACGGGCGTGGATCTCATCATCGACGATACGCCGGAAACCGTCATTCTTTCGGCCTACAGCCCCATCCGCCGTCAGGTGGCCCGCATGGCGCTTGAGCGCCTCATTCAGGACGGCCGCATCCATCCCGCCCGCATCGAGGACATCGTGCACAAGTGCGAGCAGGAGCTGGAGGTGCAGATTCGCGAAGTGGGCGAGCAGGCCACCTTCGACGCAGGCGTGCACGGCATCAATCCCGACATCATCCGTCTTCTCGGTCAGCTCAAGTACCGCACCAGCTTCACCCAGAACGTGCTTCAGCATTCCCTCGAAGTGTCCGCCCTGTGCGGCATGATGGCCGCCGAACTCGGCATGGACATCAAGCGCGCCAAGCGTGCCGGTCTTCTGCACGACATCGGCAAGGCCGTGGACCACGAAGTGGAAGGTTCCCATGCGCTCATCGGTGCGGATATCGCCAAGAAGTACGGCGAAGGCAAGGATATCGTCCATGCCATAGCCGCTCATCATGAGGACGTGCATCCCGAGTCCGCGCTTGCCGTGCTGGTTCAGGCGGCAGACTCCCTGTCCGGCGCCCGTCCCGGCGCGCGTAAGGAGCTTCTGGAGAACTACGTCAAGCGGCTTGAGGATCTTGAAAACATTGCCGACTCCTTCGAGGGTGTGGCCAAGTCCTACGCCATTCAGGCCGGACGCGAGCTTCGCGTCATCGTCAATTCCGACAACGTGGACGATGACAGCACCTATCTGCTCTGCAAGGATATCTCCGCCAAAATTGAGGAAAACCTCACCTATCCCGGGCAGATTCGCGTGACGGTCATCCGCGAGCGCCGCGCCGTGGGGTTTGCCAAGTAGGATTTCATACCGCCGTCATCTTGCGGGGTATGCTGCCTCCGGATGACAAGTTTTAGAGGATACCGCGTCATGTTCCAAGCTCCGTCTGATTTTTCGCCCGACTTTTCCAAATCCGGCGGCCTGATTGCCGCCGTCGCTCAGGACGCCGCCACCGGCGAGGTGCTCATGCTGGCCTGGATGAACCGCGAGGCATGGGAAGCTACTCTCGCCACCGGGGAGGCTCATTACTGGAGCCGCAGCCGCCAGAAGCTGTGGCATAAGGGCGAAAGTTCCGGCAACGTGCAGAAGGTCAGCGCCATCCGTCTTGATTGCGATTCCGATGCGGTGGTCCTTGAAATTGAGCAGATAGGCGGCTCCGCATGCCACACCGGCAGAAGAAGCTGTTTTTACCGGCGCCTTGTTCCCGGCAGCGCAGAGGTATCCGTCTGTTGTCCGCAGGTGTTCGACCCTGCAGAAGTCTATAAGAAATAGAGGTTCATCGTATGAACTCGCAGCTCAAGCTCGGTATCCCCAAAGGTTCCCTGGAAGAAGCCACCATCGCCCTTTTCGACAAGGCGGGCTGGAAAATCCATAAGCACGTCCGCAACTATTTTCCCGACATCAACGACCCCGAGCTTACGGCCAGACTGTGCCGTGTGCAGGAAATTCCGGAATACATCCAGAACGGGATTCTGGACGTGGCCCTTACCGGCAAGGACTGGCTGGAAGAGCGCGGCGTGTCCTACGGCGGCAAGGAAGACAGCGACGCCCCCGTGGTGGTGATTTCCGACCTCGTCTATTCCAAGGTGTCCAACCGCAAGGCCCGCTGGGTGCTGGCCGTAGCCGGCGACTCCCCCTATCAGTGCGCGGCCGACCTTGAGGGCAAGCGCATTTCCACGGAACTTGTGGGCGTGAGCCGCCGCTATTTTGAAGAGAAGGGCGTGCCCGTTCAGATAAACTATTCCTGGGGCGCCACCGAAGCCAAGGTGGTGGAAGGTCTGGCCGACGCCATTGTGGAAGTGACCGAGACCGAGACCACCATCCGCGCTCACGGCCTGCGTGTCATCGACGAAGTCATGGCCAGCAATACCGTGCTCATCGCCAACCGCGCGGTGTGGAACGACCCGGAGAAGCGCCACAAGATTGAGCAGATTGATCTTCTTCTGCAGGGCGCTCTCAGGGCGGAAAGCCTTGTCTGCCTCAAGATGAACGCGCCTACCGCAAGGCTTGAGGCCATTCTCGGCCTTCTGCCTGCGCTTAATTCTCCCACCGTGGCCTCCCTGCGTGATCCGGCATGGGTGTCTCTGGAAACCGTGGTCGATACCCATGTGGTGCGCGATCTCATTCCTCAGCTGCATGAACTCGGCGCCGAGGGTATTCTGGAATACAGCCTCAACAAGGTCATCTAGCGCTTTTCAGTAACATATCGTTCAGGGCCGGGGTTCGGTGTCAGCCGTAACCCCGGCCCTGTCGTATGCCGCGCAGGCCGGGAGAGCGTCGGGAGCCGGAAGTTCTCAGGCCTGCCGGAGCGTGTTATGCGGTACTCACAGCGACGTCTCGGGAGAGACCGCTGTGTGGCGTATCGGCCGGGCGGAAGGCGCGGGACGGGAACAGGCGGCAAAGGGACGGAGGCTTTCCTGCACGGCGCGCTCCCGGAAATCGTTTGCTTCATAACCGTCTCAAGGGGCCCCGCCTGCGCAGGTTCACACTGTTCTGCGACGAGCTCAAGCCCTGGCCTTGAGGGGCCTCCCCGGCCTGTGTGGGCTCATAAACGGCGACCTGCTGGACCTGCTGAACGCGCAGGGGAGTTTCCGTCTGCGCAGGGGCCATGCTTCCCGCTCCGGATATGATGAAAGCGGCGGAGGGTTCTTTCCGTCCCGCGGGTTTCAGACGTGGTCGTCGTGTCCGCTCCCGGGAGACGGCATGCCTCGCAGGCAGCGCGGCTTTGAGCATGTGCGGCGTATCCGCGGAAAAGGGCGTGTCGCTTCGACCGTCGGGGATAGGCGCGCGGGTCGTTTATGTCGACGTTCTCGGGAAGAAGGCGATCCGCAGATTAAAATGAAAGACCGCCGCTCCCTTTCGGGAACGACGGCCTTTTCCTGTCGCTAGGAGGACTACAGGAACATGCCGGGATTGACCACGGAAACAAGGTCGCGCTTCATGAGCTCTTCGGCAATCTGCACGGCGTTGAGGGCCGCGCCCTTGCGCACGTTGTCGGCCACGATCCAGAGATTCAGGGCGTTTTCGCAGCTCTCGTCCTCACGGATGCGGCCCACGAACACGTCGTCCTCTCCGGCCGCGTCCACGGCGAGCGGATAGAGGTTGGCGCGGGGGTTGTCCACCACCTGCACGCCGGGGGCCTGAGAGAGGATGACGCGGGCTTCGGCGGCCGTGAGCTTCTTCTCGGTCTCGATATTCACGGATTCGGAGTGACCGAAGAACACGGGCACGCGCACGCAGGTGGCCGTCACGCGGATGTTCTTGTCGAGCATCTTGTGCGTTTCGTTCACCATCTTCATTTCTTCCTTGGTGTAGTCGTTGGCCTGGAAGACGTCGATGTGAGGCAGGCAGTTGAAGGCTATCTGATGGGGATAGGCCTTGGGTTCGATGTCCTGCATATTGAAAAGACGGCGTACCTGGGTTTCCAGTTCGTCGAGCCCCTTCTTGCCCGTGCCGCTCACGGCCTGCATGGTGGTCACCACGATGCGCTTGATGGTGGCGGCGTCATGCAGGGGCTTCAGGGCCACGAGCATCTGGATGGTGGAGCAGTTGGGGTTGGCGATGATGCCGTTGTGCTTTTCCAGATCGTCGGGGTTTACTTCAGGAACCACGAGGGGGCAGCGGTCGTCCATACGCCAGGCGCTGGAGTTGTCCACCACCACGCAGCCGGAAGCCTGGGCATGGGGGGCGAACTCGGTGGAAACGCTGCCGCCGGCGGAAAAGATAGCCAGATCGATACCCTTGAAAGAGTCCTTCGTCAGTTCCTTGACCGTGATTTCATCGTCGCCGAAGGGGACGCGGGTTCCGGCGGAGCGGGCGGAGGCAAGGGCGGTGATGGAGGCGCAGGGGAAGCGGCGTTCGGCGAGGGTTTTGAGCATCTCGCGGCCGACGGCGCCGGTAGCGCCGCACACAGCAACGTTAAGGGACTTTTTCATGGTGGAAGACTCTCCTGTTCCAAACCTGCGTGAAAAACCGCAAGTTTTGCATTATTGTAAATCGCATGTTTGCACCCGACGCGCTCCGCTGTCAAGCCATGCGTTCTTTTTCTTTAAGTATTTGCCATAAATGACAGTAAAATAAATAAGTTATATAAATATTTCGTTTTTCTTCACTCCGGTAAGGAAGGACTTGCGCTGTTTTACGTCTTGGTTATGATGTCGCGAGGAGGACGCGACATGAGAAAGTTCCTTTTCCCGCTGGTCTTTGCAGCGTTGTGCGCGGGCTGTCTGTCCGGCTGCCTGCGGGAAGACAGTTTCGACAGCGTCAAGGTTGACGGCGAAATGTCCACGGTGTTCAGGACGGGAAGCGGCCCTTCCCATATGTACAGCGGGACGCGTACCGGTATCAGTTTCTAGCTTCAGAGAGTTCCCTTCAACAACAGGTCATCCCCGATGCTTGCCATTCTCGACTATAAGGCGGGAAACCAGACCAGCGTGCTGAGAGCGCTGCGCTCCCTCGGTATCCCCGCTGAAATCACGGCCGACGCTTCGGTCATCCGCGAGGCGGAAGGCGTTATTTTTCCCGGCGTGGGCGCGGCCGGACAGGCCATGGCCCAGCTTGCCTCCACAGGCATGGACAGCGTGCTGCGAGAGGTCGCGGCCATGCGCAAACCCCTGCTCGGTATCTGTCTTGGCTGCCAGATTCTTCTGGAGCACAGCGAGGAGAACGATACGACGTGCCTCGGTATGGTGCCCGGCGTCTGCCGCCGTTTTCTGCCCGAATGGCAGGACGGCGGGGAGCCCATACGCATTCCGCACATGGGCTGGAACACGCTTGATGTGCGCCGCTCCTCGGAACTTCTTGAGGGAGTGGCGGAAAACGCGCGTTTTTACTTCGTGCACAGTTACTATACCGTTCCCGCGCCGGAACTCGTCATCGCGACCAGTCATTACGGACGGGAGTTCGCGGCCGTGTACGGCCGTCCCGGACTGTGGGCCGTGCAGTTCCATCCCGAAAAGAGCGGCAGACCGGGACTGACGCTGCTGACGAATTTTTACCGCTACTGTCAGGAGGCCGGCCGTGTCTGAGAAAAGCCATCTGAGCAAACGGCTCATTCCCTGTCTTGACGTGCGTGCCGGGCGTCTGACCAAGGGTATCAGGTTCGAGGGCAACGTGGATATCGGCGACCCGGTGGAAACGGCCCGCCGTTATTATGAGGAAGGAGCGGACGAAATCGTCTTTTACGACATCACGGCCTCCTGCGAGGCGCGCGGCATTTTCCTCGACGTGGTGGAGCGTGTGGCGAGCAATATCTTCATTCCGTTCTCCGTGGGCGGCGGCATTGCCTCGGTGGAGGATATGCGGGCCGTACTGCTGGCCGGGGCGGAAAAGGTATCCGTCAATTCCGCGGCCGTGAAGGACCCCTTCCTCATCAGCCGCGGTGCGGACGCCTTCGGATCGCAGGCTGTGGTGGTGGGCATGGATGTGAAAAAGGTTTCCGCAAGCGAGGTCTGTCCTTCCGGCTATGAAATCGTCATTCACGGCGGCCGCAAGCCCATGGGAATCGACGCCATCGCCTGGGCGCGCCGCTGCGAGGAACTCGGCGCGGGAGAGCTCTGCGTCAACTCCATCGACGCGGACGGCACGCGGGACGGCTATGAGCTCACCCTGACCCGCATGATATGCGATGCCGTGACCATTCCCGTCATCGCCTCCGGCGGCGCCGGAGCTCCCGAGCATCTTGTGGACGCCGTGACGAAGGGCGGGGCCTCCGCCGCGCTGGTGGCGTCCATCGTGCATTACGGTCAGTACACCATCGCCGAGCTGAAAGATTACATGGAAAGGGCCGGCGTGCCGGTACGAAAGGTATAGCCCGGGCCATCCCGGAAGCCTGCCGCTCTTTCCGCATGAAATCAGGTTGCGGCAGGGCGGCAAACATCCTATGCTGACCGCTCTGTCACGGTCATCATCTGAGGAGTCATCACATGTCCCAGGATTTTCCCGCGCGCCGTGCGCGCATGGAATACGTCTGCATGAACTGCGGCCATCGCCATCCGGTGGACGCCCTTCTTTACACCTGCCCCGACTGCGGCGGCGTTCTTCTTCTGGAAGACCTCGACTTCGACGACATGAAGGAAAAGGGCGCGCAGTACTGGCGCGACCTTTTCGATGCACGCCGCGCCACCCGCACCACGGCCCTGCGCGGCGTGTTCCGCTTCTATGAGCTCATGGCGCCGGTGCTGGAGGAAGAGGACATCGTCTATCTCGGCGAAGGCGATACGCCCATCATCGAGGCGTCCGCCGAGCTTGAGGCACGCGTCGGCCGTCGTTTCGCGTACAAGAACGACGGTATGAATCCCAGCGCATCCTTCAAGGACCGCGGCATGGCCGGGGCCTACAGCTATCTGAAATCCCTCGTGCGCAAAAACGGCTGGAAGGAAGTGCTCACCATCTGCGCTTCTACGGGCGATACCTCGGCGGCCGCGGCCGTGTACGGCGCCTATGTGGGCGCTCCCATCCGCACCGTGGTGCTGCTGCCCCACGGCAAGGTCACCCCCGCCCAGCTTTCCCAGCCCCTCGGCTCAGGCGCGCAGGTTCTGGAAGTGCCCGGCGTGTTCGACGACTGCATGAAGGTGGTGGAATATCTGGCCGACCATTATCGTGTGGCCCTGCTCAACTCCAAGAACAGCTGGCGCGTTCTCGGCCAGGAATCCTATGCCTATGAAGTCGCCCAGTGGTACGGCTGGGACGTGGCGGGCAAGGCTTTGTTCATGCCCATAGGCAATGCGGGCAACATCACATCCATGATTTCCGCCTGTCTGAAGATGTACCGCCTCGGTATCATAGAAGCGCTGCCCCACATCGTGGGCGTGCAGTCCGAGCACGCCGACCCGGTGTGGAGATACTACAGCCAGCCGAAGGAAAAGCGAGAGTATCACGCCGTGCCGGTCGAGCCCAGCGTGGCGCAGGCCGCCATGATAGGCAATCCCGTCTCCTTCCCCCGCGTGAAGAATCTCGTGGAGAAGTTCGAGGCGGCGGGCGGTCGTTTCGACGTGGTGCAGGTGACGGAACAGGCCATCATGGACGCCATGATTCTCGCCAACCGTCACGGGCACATCGCCTGTACGCAGGGCGGCGAGAGCTTTGCCGGCATGCTGAAGGCCGAAGAGCTCGGCATTCTCGGCAGCGAGGAGTTCTGTGTGCTTGATTCCACGGCTCATGCCCTGAAGTTCGCGGGCTTCCAGAACATGTACTTTGAGGATGCCTTCCCCGCCGAATACGGCGTGAAGGCCCGTCCGGAACTCGTGAATCATCCGAAGCTGCTGCTCACGGCAGAGGAGCGCGCCGCGCTGCCCGCAGGAGAGTTCACCAGAGCCGCCGCTCTGGCCGTGGCAAGAGCCGCCGGACTTGACGCCAGAGACTAGGCAGGACAGAGGCGGCCCGTTTCGGGAGAAGCCGCTTGACAGCGTGTGGCGCACAGGCTATCCCTCATTCAGTCGGTCTGCTCCAGACAGGCGGACCGGCTTAACTCGGAATTATTAACTAGCGCCGGACCTTGCTTCGGCCGAACATTGGAGGCTGTTATGGGCTACAAGATTACTTTCGACGCGGACAAGTGCGTTGGCTGCGGCCAGTGCGTGGATATCTGCCCTGTTTCCGTCTGGGAAATGCACGACGGCAAGAGCGACCCCGTGAACGCTGAAGAATGCCTTGGCTGCGAATCCTGCACCGGCGTTTGCGAACACGACGCCATTGCGATTGAAGAAGACTAACGCTTCGGGGGAAACCCCGGCGAGGGCGGTACAGTCCGCCCGGGCCTGGGCGGACTGCCGCCATGGCCCGCGGATGCCCGGAGGCATCCGCGAAGCTGACGGAACCGCCGGTTTCCGGCGGCTCGTGTGAGCCTGTTTCCGCCGGATGGGCTTTGCTCATCCGGCGGTTTTTTAAACGTTTTTTGGTGGGATGCATGATGACCAACCCGGAATTGGACGCTATTTTTCAGGAGTATGAGCAGCTTGCCGCACAGGCTGACCAGCTTTTCGCCCGCGTGAAGGAACAGTTTCCTGAAGAGGTGGCCTGTACTACAGGCTGCAGCAGCTGCTGTCACGCCGCCTTCGACCTTTCTCTTGTGGAGGCCATGGCGTTGAACCGTGCGTTCAACAGGGAATTTGATTTCGGCATCCGCCGTTCCGCCGTGCTTCAGGCCGCAAGCGACGCCGACCGGCAGCTCACCCGCCTGAAGCGCCATTATTTCCAGCAGGCCAGACAGGGCATGTCCGACGAAGATATCATGGTGGAGGCGGCAAAGGAGCGCGTGCGCTGCCCGCTGCTCGGCCTCGACAACACCTGCCTCCTGTATGAGCATCGCCCCATCACCTGTCGTCTCTACGGCGTGCCCACGTCCATTCACGGCAGGGCGCATGTCTGCGGAGAGTGCCGTTTCAAGAAGGGACAGGCCTATCCTACCGTGGCTCTCGACCGCATACAGGATCGTCTGGCCGACATGAGCCGCCGCATCGGCGCCGTCATCGGTTCCCGCTTCCGCGAACTGCACCGCGTGTATGTGCCCGTGTCCATGGCGCTCATCACGAAGTATGACGATGCCTATCTCGGCGTGGGGCCGGCCCCCAAGGAGTAGCCATGTCCATAGCTCCGCTTCTGCGCAACGAAAAGCCCCGTGCGCTCACTGCCGAAGAGGAAAAGCTCAAGCGCGATCTGTACGAGAAGATTCCTCCCCGCCGCCGCAAATTCATCGATCGTATCGGCTACGAGAACTGGGATCCGTTCCCCGAGCCCAACGATCCCATTGAAATACGCACCGACGTGACGAAGCGCACGGCTCAGCAGCTCATGCAGGATTTTATCCGCTCGAAGAAGTGCGAGGCTCAGCTTGCCGGAGAATCCGGCCCCAGCGAAGCCTTCATCCAGGGCGCCATGGAAGGCGCCGTGGCCGTGGTGAACAAGCAGGAGAAATTTCTCGGCACCTATGAATTTGCCGCCTGGTATCATGAACTCCTAAAGAAGGAAGGCCATATCTGATGAAAGACCGTTATACCGACATTCACGAGTATATCCACGACCTTCAGGAAGCCATAGAGAAGGACCCCAAGTGCGCCATCCATCACTATAACCTCGGTGTGGCCATGCTCTCCCTCGGCGACTATACCGAAGCCGAGGACTGCTTTCTGAACGCTATTCGTCACTCTGCGCACATGGCCGAGGCCTATGTGCAGCTCGGCGGACTCTGCCTGCGTCGCGGCGACCTCGACGGCTGCATGCAGTACAACAAGGAGGCGGCGGAATGCCGCGCCAAATTCCCCGTGGCCTGGAGCAACATCGGCTTCGTGCATCTGCAGAGA
The DNA here is from genome assembly GCA_949297645.1 of uncultured Desulfovibrionaceae bacterium. GTDB lineage: Bacteria > Desulfobacterota > Desulfovibrionia > Desulfovibrionales > Desulfovibrionaceae > Mailhella. The sequence continues at coordinate 9,673 of CASFUJ010000010.1, read as the reverse complement.
GGCGAGGTTGATGAAGCCATATCCGCTCTTCACAAGGCCCTCACCTGGGATCCGAAGTATCTGCAGGCCCGCGCCACCTTCGCCTCGGCACTGTACATGAAGGGCGAATATGAAAAGAGCGCGGAAATGAGCCGTATGGTCATTCAGCAGGAACCTTCCTTTGCGCCTGCCTGGAACAACCTTTCTCTGGCGTGCTTTGAACTCGGCGACGTGGAGAAGGCGAAGGAGTATGCCGAGAAGGCGTGCGAATTCGGTTACGAGGTTTCCGATGACTACTGGAAACTGCTCGAGGAATCGACAAAAAAGGCATGACTGGAGCTTGCGGAAAAAAGCGTTTTTTTGTACGAAGAACGGGCAGGTCTGAAGATTTTGTCACCGGCGCGAAAGCCTGGCTTGGTTTTTTGTCGCCGGTTTTGTATTTCAATGCGGCCGTGTTCGGGTCGGCAAAAGCATTTTTTCCCTTTTTGCGAGGGGAGGGGTGTTCCCGCCGGCGGACAAATACTTGTCAATAGAACATGAGTTTGTTATTGAAGGTACAAATGGGCCTGAGGAGAGATTGTTTTTAATTTTTTAAGCAGGGGACTTTTTATGGCTAATGAGAACATTGTCGTTGACGATGGCCGTGCGAAATGGTCTGACCTTTGGCTGAAGGAAGACTATTGGGCGATCTGGATCGGCTTCTTCATCCTGATCATCTCCGGTCTCATCATGATGAACGGCCGTGCCGACATTGAGGCCCAGCTCAGCAAGTATGACGCCGTCATCGCCGCTGAAAAGGCCAAGCCCATCAAGACCATCGAGCTGATTCAGGCTCAGGCTGCCAAGAAGGGCGTGGCCGGCAACAAGCTGCCCGCCGCCAAGACCATCATTTCCTACCTGAAGACTCCCGCCAAGTGGAGCGGGAATCCTCTTGATTCCTTCATCACCCACGCCGACGAAGCCGCCAAGCCCGCGGCTGAAGCTGCCGCCAAGGCTGCCGCCGACGCTCTCGCCGCCGCCAAGGTCGCTCAGGAAGCCGCTTCCACCGCTTCCTACCAGAATGCCGACCTGAACAAGGCCGCCGAAACCGCCATCGCCGACTGGCAGAAGGCCGACAGCGCCGCCGCCAAAGCCAAGGCCAAGGTCGGTTCCGACACCAACCTGATTCCCGGCCTCATCGTCCTCGGCCTCGGCCTCGGCGTGATTACCGCCGTGGGCATGGGCGTCATGGGCTTCAACATGGTGCAGTACCTAATCGGCTTCATCGGTGTGTACGCCCTGTGCCTGCTCGCCAACTTCCTCGGCGGCTACAAGCCTACGGCCACCTACGGCCTGAACGCTGAAATCTGGTCCATCATCGTCGGTATGGTCGTGGCCAACACCATCGGCACGCCCAAGTGGATAAAGCCCGCCGTGCAGGTGGAATACTTCATCAAGGCTGGCCTCGTGCTGCTCGGCGCCGAAGTTCTGTTCAACAAGATTCTCGCCATCGGTATCCCCGGCATCTTCGTGGCCTGGGTGGTCACTCCCATCGTGCTCGTGTCCACCTACATCTTCGGCCAGACCGTGCTGAAGATGCCCTCCAAGACCCTGAACATCACCATCTCCGCCGACATGTCCGTGTGCGGTACCTCTGCCGCCATCGCCGTGGCCGCTGCCTGCCGCGCCAAGAAGGAAGAACTGACCCTGTCCGTCGGTCTTTCCATGGTGTTCACCGCCATCATGATGATTGCCATGCCCGCCTTCATCAAGGCTGTGGGTATGCCTGAAATCCTCGGCGGCGCCTGGATTGGTGGTACCATCGACGCCACGGGCTCCGTGGCTGCCGCCGGCGCCTTCATCGGCCCCAAGGCCCTGCAGGTTGCCGCTACCATCAAGATGATTCAGAACGTCCTCATCGGCGTGAGCGCCTTCTGCGTGGCCATCTACTTTGCCACCAAGGTTGAAGCTCATGAAGAAGGCACGAAGGTCGGTCCCATGGAAATCTGGAACCGCTTCCCCAAGTTCGTCATCGGCTTCCTCACGGCCTCCATCGTGCTGTCCACCATCGCCGGTAACCTCGGCGCCGACCTCGGCAACGCCCTGATCTCCAACGGCACCAACAAGATTACCGTGCCTCTGCGCGGCTGGTTCTTCGCTCTGGCCTTTACCTCCATCGGTCTTGCCACCAACTTCAAGGAACTCGCCGGCTACTTCAAGGGCGGCAAGCCCATCATCCTGTACGTCTGCGGTCAGTCCTTCAACCTGGCTCTGACCCTCCTGATGGCCTGGATTATGTTCTACAAGGTGTTCCCGGAAATCACTGCGAGCATCTAACGTTGAACCTTTGAAACCTTGCCCGCACCGCCCGAGGCGGTGCGGGTTCTGGATTTTTGACATGACAATTCTCTCCTCTTCCAGCAGAAAGGTCGCATGGCTGAAGCTCGTTGGGCTCAGTGTGGTCACCTGGATGTTCCTGGGAGAATTTCTCCCGTGGATGTACGAGGTGGTTCCGCCTCTTCGTCACTCCTACGAACAGCAGGCCAAGTACGACATTGCCGCCGGTGCCATCTATTATACGGACGTGCCGGTCTCTCTTGACAGCGAGATGGCTTCCCGCGAGGCCGTGCAGAAGGCCATAGAACTTCGGGCCTCTTCCATGTAGTTTTTCCTTTTCCGGAAAAGCTTAAAATGCCGCAGGCACATGCCTTCGGCATTTTTTTTAGGCGGAAAAGGCTATTGTTCTGGCCGCTGCCCCTGTGCTATTCTGCCTTGAGCACGCGGGGCTCTCCTGTCGGAAGCCCGGAGCAAATCTTTTTTATGATGGAAAAACATATGCAGCATATCGAAAGCATGGGGGACAAGTGGTTCACCCTTGGAGTTGGTTCTGAAGTCATTCCCGGCGTCGTTGCCACCACGCTGGAGCTCGGCGGCAGTCGCCCCAGCTGGAGTGCGAAGGATGAGGACATGGAGCGCATGCTCATGGCATGGCCGAGTGATTCGCTCCTTCGTACCTCCGTGCTCGTGGCGGGCAAACCGGAAGGCAAGCTCTCCGCCGTGGCCGTGGCGCCCTTCATGGAGGGCTTTTCCAACACGCTTACCATAAAGGACACCTTCCCCTGGAAGGGCGGGCATGCCGGTGAAATCCTGGCCGAACCGGAAGACTTCCCCGGACTGTGGTTCTATGCCCCGCTGTTCTTCCGCGATGCGGCGGGCGAGGCCAAGGGCAGAACCTGCAACTTTCTGCTTTCCGGTCTGTGCTTCGGTATCCGCCGCGCCCTGCTTGACGAACTGACCGTAACGCAGGGACCTGCCTATGAGAAGCATGCGCTGGAATGGATGAAGGCCAATCCTACCAAGACCAGACTGGATGTCCCTGCCCTCAAGATTCCTCTCAAGGGTAAGAGCATCATTGATTTGACGGACCATTACTGTGAATATCAGTGCCGTGCCTCCATTTTCGATGTGGACAGCTTCCAGTTCGGACCGGAAAAGTCCCAGATGAAGGTGTATCGTTTCGGCGTGAGCTTCGGCAATCCTGAAAAGCCCGTCTATGCCATCATCTATGCGCCGGAAAGAGTGTGCGTCAAAGGCTATGTGCCGCAGGAAGGCGATGACGTAGATATGATTTTCTGGCTGCAGGGCCGTGTGGATGATACGGAAGGCGCGGTGGCGCAGGAAGAGAGCGTCATCCCCGAACCCAACAGGGAATAGCATGGAAGCGCTGAAGACGGCCATGCTCCGTGTGGCGGGCGTTATCGAGGAGTCCATCGTCGATGGACCGGGACTGCGTTTCGTGCTCTTTCTTCAGGGCTGCCGCATGCATTGCAGGGGCTGTCAGAATCCTCAGACCTGGGACTTCGAAGGCGGAACGCTGGTCTCCTGCCACGATATTCTTTCCCGCGTACAGGGGGACCCGCTGGTTCACGGTATCACCTTCAGCGGCGGCGAGCCGTTTGAGCAGGCGCAGGCGCTGGTACCCCTTGCGGCGGCGCTGAAGGAGCGCGGCTATCATCTCATGGCATTCAGCGGTTATACCTTCGAGCAGCTCAGGGAAAAGCCCGGCTGCGAGGAGCTACTTTCCCTGCTCGACCTTCTTGTGGACGGGCCTTTTCTGGAAGAGCAGAAATCCCTGGAGCTGCGTTTCCGCGGCTCCAGAAATCAGAGAATTCTGAACATGGCGGCCACGAGAGCCGCAGGCTGGATACCGGTACTTGATGAGTTGAACGGCTCCGTGGAGCGTTAGCGACGAAGGTACCGGAGCACCCGGACGAAAAAACACCCGCCGCCTTTTCAGGTCGCGGGTGTTTTTTCGTCCTTGCTACGCTCCGGAACGCGTGTCGCCGCTCTCCGCAGAGTCATCGTTTTTTCTGTTTCCGGACTCATTCAGCGGCCTTTTTCATGATGTCCGGAAAGAGCCGCAGCCGGCGTTTTTTTGCGCCCGTATGGAGGCGGAAAAGGCCGTTTCGGTCATGGAGGGAGCTTTGCCGGACAGAAAGCAGGGAGGCGGACCTTTCGGCCCGCCTCCCTGCTTTTCCGCATTGTTTCGGCAAAGGGGTGTTACTTCCAGCTGTCCATGCTGCAGTGCTTCACGCGGTCGCGTTCTTCGGCGGCCTTGCCGTCGTTGAAGCGGTCGAGCGTGCCCACGAGGTATCCGGTGATGCGGCGGATACGCTCGAACTTGACATTGGTACCGACGAGAATCTGATCGGTGGCTGTAGCCACATCGGATTTGCAATGAATCATGAGAACGCTCCTTAGAGTTTGATATTCGCAATTTTGTCATGGGCTTCGCTGCGTTCGTCGCTGCTGCGGCTGTCGCGTATGTAGCCCTTTATCTGTTTCAGAACCGAAAGCGGAATGCCTTCACCGTCGTGTCTGCCGCAACGGGGGCAGACGTCGCCGATGATGCCGGTATAGCCGCATACGGGGTCACGGTCAACAGGATGGTTGATGGAACCGTAGCCTATGCCCATTTCCTTCATGGCCTTCACGATGTCTTCAAAGGCCTGCAGGTTGTTGAGCGGGTCGCCGTCCACTTCCACATAGCTGATGTGTCCGCCGTTGGTAAGCGCATGGTACGGCGCTTCGAGCCGTATCTTGTTGAAGGCGCTGATGGGGAAATACACCGGAATATGGAAGGAATTGGTGTAGTAATCTCTGTCGGTGATGCCCGGAATGTTGCCGAAGAGCTTGCGGTCGTACTTGACGAAGCGGCCGGCGAGGCCTTCGGCCGGCGTGGCGATGACCGTGAAGTTCAGACCGGTTTCCTCGCCCTTTTTATCGGCGCGCTCGCGCAGGGTGCGCACGATGCGAAGTCCGAGTTCCTGCGCTTCCTCCGATTCGCCGTGATGGACGCCGATAAGCGCCTTCAGACATTCGGCAAGACCGATGAAGCCGGTGGTCAGCGTACCGTGCTTGAGCACTTCGCCCACTTCGTCCCCGGGAGCAAGCTCGTCCGAATCCAGCCAGATGCCCTGTCCCATGAGGAAGGGATAGTTGCGGCAGCGTTTGTGGCTCTGGATTTCCAGACGTTCCAGAAGCTGGTCGAACACCAGACTGATTTTCTCGTTGAATTCCTCAAAGAACCCTTCCACGTCTCCGCGATGCTTGAGGCCGAGGCGGGGCAGGTTGATGGACGTGAACGAGAGGTTGCCGCGGCCGAAGGTGGTTTCGCGTTCGCTGTCGTAGCGGTTGGCCATGACGCGGGTGCGGCAGCCCATATAGGCCACTTCATGGTTGGGGTCGTCGCCTCTGAGATAGGGGGCGTTGAACGGCGCGTCCATGAAGGAGAAGTTCGGGAACAGACGCTTGGCCGATACGCGGCAGGCCAGCTTGAACAGATCGTAGTTGGGATCCGTGGGGTTGAAGCTGTAGCCGTCGCGCACCTTGAAGATATGGATGGGGAAGATGGGCGTTTCGCCGTTGCCGAGACCTGCGTCTTCCGCCAGCAGCGTGTTCTTGATGACCATGCGGCCTTCGGGCGTGGTGTCCGTGCCGTAGTTGATGGAACTGAAGGGCACCTGCGCGCCCGCACGGGAGTGCATGGTGTTCAGGTTGTGGAGCAGTCCCTCCATGGCCTGATAGGTGTCCTTGTCCGTCTTGTCCACGGCCTTGTCGATGACATGGGAGGCTTCTTCCGGGGAAAGACGTTTGATGAGCTGCTCCTTCACGAAAGCGAGGCCTTCCTCATTGAGGATGGACTGGAAGGATGCGTATTCGCCTGTGGGGAAGGCCCTGGAGCGGAGCGCCGTCTTTACGTCGTTGCGGAAGTCTTCCGGAGCGTCGCGCATGTCGAGCGCAAGATCGAGATTCTTGATGAAGCTGCGCGCCACGCCCGGAGCGAGACCGTACTCGAAGTTCGGAATGCTCTGACCGCCGTGCTGGTCGTTCTGGTTGGACTGTATGGCGATGCAGGCCAGCGCGCTTGCGCACTGGATGCTGTTGGGCTCGCGCAGAAAACCGTGACCGGTATTGAAGCCGCCGTTGAACAGCTTCTTGATGTCGATCTGGCAGCACGTCGTGGTGAGGGACAGAAAATCCAGGTCGTGGATATGGATGTCCCCTTCTTCATGGGCGCGGCTGAATTCGGGCGAGAGAAGGTAGTTCTTGTAGAACGCCTTGGCCGCCTCGCTGCCGTAACGGAGCATGGTGCCCATGGGGGTGTCGCCGTCGATATTGGCGTTTTCACGCTTGAGATCCAGCTCCTTGGCATCGGTGAAGGACAAATCCTTCAGCGTGTTCATGAGTCTGGTCTTCATTTCGCGCACGCGGGTGCGCTCGTTGCGGTAGAGAATATAGGCCTTGGCGGTGCGGGCGTGGCCGGCTTCGATGAGTACCTTTTCCACGAGATCCTGCACATGTTCCACGTCAGGCGTGTCGCCGCCTTCGGCTTCAAGCATGTCCAGCACCTGGTCGGCCAGGTTGCGGGACATGGCGCGGTCGGTCCCTCCCTGGGCCTTGGCCGCACGGAAAATCGCCTCGTCTATCTTGGCGATATCAAAGGGGACTATTCGAGAATCGCGTTTCTTGATGAAACGAATCATAGCCTTCTGAATCCTGAATCGCCCCGGGGAACCGGGGACTGCGCCGAACTGTTCGACGTTGTGACAACAAGTTGATTATACTAACAAAATTCCCGGACACGATACCGGGGAAACAGGGCTTTTACGACCGGTTTTGTCCGGCCTCGGACCTTCTTTTCCGCCCCTGAGAAGAAGAGCGTAGCCTGCCGTGAGGGGCGGGTCAAGCGTCGTTCTGAAAAGAACGGAAGGTTAGCCGGGTGTTCCTTCATGAGATGTGACTGAGGGCGCGGCTCCGGGGCGGCCCAAAAAAATTTTTGTGCAGGCGGCGGCCGTGCCGCGGCTCTTGACAAGGGCGCACGTCACAGGTAAAACGACTTCACGCAGTGGAAGGTAAGGTCCATTTCGGATCTTGCCTTTTCTACATCCTGATGCACCGCGCAAGGCGGTCTGGTAGGGTGGCCTGACGACGGCCTCCCTTTTTTATTATATAAGGTATGATGCATGGGAAAAGGTCTTTCTCCTGAACAGATTGTCCGCCGTGTCCGTGAGGCGGCGGAACCTGTCATCGCGTCCTTCGGCCTCGCGCTCTGGGGTATCGAGGTGGTGGCGGGGGGGCGCACGGTGGTGCGCATTTATGCGGACGCTCCGGCAGATAGCGGGGGCGGCAACGGTGAAGACGGCGTGCTTGAAGGCGTATCCGTCGATCAGTGTGCGGAAATTTCCCGTATGGTGGGGCTGGCGCTTGAGGTGGACGAGGTGTTTTCCGACGCCTGGGTGCTGGAGGTGTCTTCACCCGGACTGGACCGTCTGTTCTTCGAACCCGGTCAGCTTACTCCCTATATGGGCCGTGAAATAGATGTGACGCTCACGGACCCGCATCCCGATATCGCCGGTCGGCGCAGGTTCAGAGGACCTCTCTGCGGCGTTTCGGGGGACAGCTTCACCGTCGAGGTGCTTCTTGCTCCCGCGGAGGGAGAAAAGCCCGAACCCGCTCAGGTATCCATCCGCTGGAATCAGGTGCGCAAGGCGCGCCTCATTCCCATTTTTCCTGACACCAGCAAGCCCGGAGCCGGAAAGAACGCGAAGAAAGCGGCCGGCAAAGGCGGAGGTAAGAAAGCATGAGCCTGGAACTGAAGAAAGCCATTGAACAGATCAGCAAGGACAGAGGGCTGGACCGCGATATGCTCATCAGCACTCTTGAGGAAGCCGTACGTACGTCCGTGACGCGCAAGTACGGCGATGATCTGGACGTGGAAGTGCATTACAGCGACGATACCGGCGACATCGAGGTGTTCCAGTTCAAGTTCGTCGTAGAAGAGGTGGAGGATCCCCTCACCCAGATTTCTCTGGAGGAAGCCCGTCAGCACGATCCTTCCATCCAGATCGACGACGAAATGGGCTTCCGTCTCAAGGTGGAGGATCTCGGACGTATTGCCGCCCAGTCCGCCAAGCAGGTGATCATCCAGCGCATGCGCGACGCCGAGCAGGAACTCATCTATGAAGAGTTCAAGGACCGTGTGGGCGAAATCGTCAGCGGCATGGTGCAGCGTCGCGACAAGGGCGGCTGGGTCATCAACCTGGGTCGTACCGAAGCCCTTCTGCCCCGCGAGGAACAGATTCCCAGAGAACATTACAAGCGCAACGACCGTATCCAGGCGCTCATCATCGACGTGCGTCGCGAGGGCCGCGGGCCTCAGGTCATCATTTCCCGTGCGCACCGCGACTACATGGCCGCTCTGTTCCGCCGTGAAGTGCCCGAAGTGGACGACGGCAGCGTGCAGATCATGGGCGTGGCCCGTGATCCCGGCTCCCGCGCCAAGGTGGCCGTGCTCTCCCGCGAGCGCGATATCGACGCCGTGGGCGCGTGCGTGGGCGTACGCGGTTCCCGTATTCAGAACATCGTGCAGGAGCTGCACGGCGAGCGCATCGATATCGTGGTGTGGAGCCCGGATATCGCCACCTACGCGCGCAACGCTCTGGCCCCGGCGCTGGTGTCCCGCATCAACGTGGACGAAGCTTCCAATCTGCTGGAAGTGACGGTGCCGGACGACCAGCTCACCAACGCCATCGGCCGCAAGGGTCAGAACGTCAAGCTGGCGGCCAAGCTGCTGGGCTGGAAAATCGATATCTTCACCGAATCCCGCTACCATGAGGCCAACGCCGCCGGCCGCGGTCTGGAACAGGTGGCCAGCGTGGCCGAAATTCCCGTGGACAAGCTGATGGAAACCGGATTCCGTTCTCTCGACGCCCTGCGCGGCGCCTCCGATGCAGAACTTGCGGAGAAGCTTGAACTTACCTCCGCGCGCATTGCCGACTTGCGGGCCGCCGTGAATTTCCTCAGCCCTGTGGTGGAAGGCGTTTCCGAAAAGCGGGATGACGCGGAATCGGGAGAGGAATAGAGCATGACGGAAAGGCAGGGGCCCGTACGCATGTGTGTCGTATGCAGACGGCGCTTTGCCAAGTCGCAGCTCCTGCGCCATGTGCCTGCCCGGGAAGGCTCCGCCGCCGGCAATGGGCTTGAGGCGGATGAAGCTCAGACAAGGCCGGGAAGAGGCTGGTATGTATGCGACGACCCGCAGTGTCGGGAGCGTTTTGCAGGCATGAAATGCAGGCGCAAATCTCATAAGGGGAGCAAGAATGGATAAGATAAAGATAAAAGATGCCGCAATAGAGCAGGGCGTGAAGCCCGA
>CASFUJ010000009.1 GCA_949297645.1 uncultured Desulfovibrionaceae bacterium | reverse complement strand
CCTGAAATCACCGACGAGGCCTATGACGCCCTGTACCGGGAACTGGTGGAGCTGGAAGAGGCGTTTCCCGACCTGCGCACGCTGGATTCTCCTACGCGCCGGGTGGGCGGAGCCGTGCTTCCCTATCTGGAAACGCGCCCGCACCGTGAACGCATGTACGGCTTGGACAACGTATTTTCCGCCGCGGAATGGGAAGCCTTCGTGCAGAAGGCCTCCCGTGCGCTGCCCGAGGCGGGGCCCGACCTCATGTCCGCATGGTGGGCCGACCCCAAGCTGGACGGACTGGCCTGCGAGCTGGCGTATGAGAACGGCGTCATGGTGCAGGCGTTGACTCGCGGCGACGGCGAGGTGGGCGAAGTGGTGACCGAGGCCATGCGTACCGTGCGCAATCTGCCGCTTCGTCTCAGCGGTTCCGGTCCTTTCCCGCGCCGTATTGAAATCCGCGGCGAGGTGCTCATGTTCCGCCGGGAGTTCGAGGAACTGAACCGGCGTCAGGCCGAGCTGGGGCAGAAGTCCTTTGCCAACCCGCGCAATGCCGCTGCCGGTTCACTGCGTCAGCTCGATACCAACGTGACGGCGCAGCGCAAACTGCGCTTTCTGGCCTACAGCCTCGGAGAAGTGGATGCTCCGGGTATGCAGCCGTGGGAGAGCCATGCGGCGCTCATGGAGACACTGAAAGGCTGGGGCTTCGACACGCCGCCTGAAGGCAGACTCTGCCGCAGCGCGGAGGAGGCTCTGGCCTATTACGAGCACATGGAAGCCGTCCGCGATGATCTGCCCTTTGAAATCGACGGGGTGGTCTATAAGCTGGACAACCGCGAGGCACAGGCGGCGCTGGGCTTCACCGCCCGTGCTCCCCGCTTTGCCGTGGCGTGGAAGTTCACGTCCCGCAAGGCGGAAACGCGTCTGAAGAAGATTGCCGTTCAGGTGGGACGCACGGGCGTGCTCACGCCTGTGGCGGAACTAGAACCCGTGAGTCTCGGCGGCGTCATGGTGAGCCGCGCGACGCTGCATAATGAGGACGAGATACGCAGGCTCGATCTGCGCGAAAACGATATGGTGATCATTCAGCGCGCAGGCGACGTGATTCCCGACGTGCTCGGTCCCGTACTGGAAAAGCGTCCGGAGGGACTGGCGCCTTTCGAATTTCCCCATGTGTGCCCGGTATGCGGTTCTCCGGCGAGAAGGCTGGAAGGAGAGGCCGCCTGGCGCTGCCTGAATATGGCATGTCCCGCGGTCATCATGCGAAGCATCGTGCATTTCGTTTCCAAGGCCGGGCTGGATGTGGACGGCGTCGGTGCGAAATGGGTGGAGGTGCTCATTGAGTCCGGCAGGGTGAAAAGTCCGGCCGACCTTTTTACGGTGACGAAAGAAGAGCTCATGAGCTATGAGCGCATGGGCGAGGTCTCCGCAGGAAACTTTGTGGCCGCACTGGAGCATGCCAGGCAGAACGCTTCGCTCACGCGCTTCATCGCAGCGCTGGGCATACGACAGGTGGGAGAGCAGACGGCCCGTACGCTGGCCGAGCGCTACCACGATATGGATGAACTGGAGTCTGCAACGGTCGAGGAGCTCATGCTTCTGCCCGATATCGGTCCAGAGGTGGCAGGCTCCATCCGGGCCTTTTTCGAGACGGAGTCGAACCGGGAACTGCTGGAGCGCTTCCGTGCGCTCGGTCTCTGGCCCAGGGGCGGACGGCAGGAAGAGAAAAGCGGCGCCTTGTCCGGCAAAAAGATACTGTTTACGGGAACGCTTTCGCGTCCGCGCGACGAATACCGCCGTCAGGCCGAAGCCGCGGGCGCCAACGTGGCTTCCGGCGTCTCGAAAACGCTGGATTACCTTGTGGTGGGAGAGAATCCCGGTTCCAAGCTCGATAAGGCCCGGTCGCTCGGTATCACCATACTGGATGAAGAGGGCTTTCTTGCGCTGACTCACCATGAGGCATCGGGAAACTGAACAGGTTGTGAAAAAAAATCGTGCGGCAGACTTGCATGCCTCGCACGGATTGGCTATAATAAAGCAGTTTTTTTCAGTGTCCTCCCATGGAAGGAAGATGGATGGCAGTTGTCGGGGCAGAAAAGTGCGCCAGTCTGTGTATCGCATGGCCGTGAGGAGTTACGCTGAACAAGCGTTTACCAGAATCATGGAGATTATGATGAAAACCAGCTCTCGCAATGCCTATCCCGGTAAAATCACGGCTGTCATTCCCGGAAACCTCAGTGATGAGGTGGAAATTTCCCTGGAAAGCGGCGAAAAAATCTATGGTCAGATTTCCCATGCCTGCATTCAGAGCCTTGACCTTGCGGAAGGCAAGGACGCGGTGGCCCTGGTAAAGGCTACGGAAATCATGCTCGTCGCCGATGACGGCGAGTACGCGTTTTCCTGCCGTAACCAGTTTACCGGCAAGGTCGTCAAGCTGGTGCGCGGCTTTGTGAACGGCGAAGTGCTTATTCAGACTCCCAGCGGCATGGAAATCAATGCCACTGTCACGCTGGAAGGCGTGAACCGTCTGCGTCTGGAACGCGGCTGCACGGTGACGGCCATGTTCAAGTCGCCCAATGTGCTGCTGGCCGTCAAGAAGTAGCACTATCGGACGTTTTCCGCCGATATGCGGAGAGCAACCTGTCATACGGGAAGGCACGCCGGAAGGCGTGCCTTCTTTCGTCTGCGGCGAAAAGCGAATATCCGTTTGTTCCGTTCCTTTTTACGATTAAACGGAAAAGCCCGGTCTGACCGGGCTTTTCCGTTTTGTGTTGCGCTGTTACCTGCTCCGCCCCCTTTTTTAGGGGAGAGGAGGACAGGCTCAGGCAATGGCGACGGTGCGCTTTTCAGGCGTCTTCTTTTCCACTTCCTTGGGGAAGGACAGTTTGAGGATACCGTCTTCAAACGTGGCGGACACGTTCTCGGGCTCAAGCGCCTCGCCGACATAGAAGCTGCGGCTGCAGGCTCCGTTGTAACGTTCGCGGCGCAGGTACTGTCCCTTTTCGCCTTCCTCCGTCTTGTTCACGACTCTGGCGGCGTTGATGATGAGGTAACCGTTGTCGAGCTCGATGCTCATTTCATTTTTTTTGAAACCGGGCAGCTCGATGTCGAGTTCATAGGTGTTTTCCAGCTCGCGGACATCCGTCTTCATGAGGTTTCCGGCCTGCTTTCCCGGGACGGTATCGTGTCTGCCGAAGGCAGTCATGAAGGGGTCGTTGAAAAAGTTATCAAAAAGTCTTTCTCCAAACATGCTGGGCAACATGGTAAAACCTCCATAAACATATGCAATCAGTGCATTATGATTGTTGATAAAGGAAACGTACACTCATGTTTATCTATAGTTTTGTTGTTTTTGCAGGAGTGTACATGATGTTTTTCCTTCAGATATACATCCATGTCAGATGGTGTCTTTTTCCGAAAGGATACTTTTACAATAAGAATGATTTTCAGGCTGTCAATGCCTGAACGGATTTTTTTTGCGGCGCTCTGGAATGCTTCGTAGAAAAGGAACGCTTCAGCATCTGGAGAAGAAGCGGCGTCGCCGCAGCCTGCTGGACAGCCGGAAGGTACATGTTTTCTACTATCGGGCGGGATGAGACGCCGCTTTTCTGAAGGTACTGATATTCCGACAGGGGATGTGACGGGTCTGGCGCAGGCTGTGAACGGTAGAAGGCGGTATCCACGGTGGCGGGCGCTCCTCTCATGAGAATCCGGCGTTCGAAGTCAGGCAGAAATACAGGAAGAGGCGCACGCAGGCGGAAGCGTCCGTATTCTATTGTGCAGATGGGCGCGGGAGAAGGGGAGTCCCCGGGCATAGTCTGGGCTCGGCATCTGAAAAGACCGGGGAGACAGGTGTGGGAGATTCGGGAAGTTATGGGATCTGTTGATTGTGAATCCGGCAGGGATGGAGCTTCGGAGGGCTTCTTTGTTACGGTGGAAAAGCCGGCATTTTTTCGGGGCCTGCTGCCCGTCGGAAAACGTCATGGTGCGGAAGGGAAAACAAAAAGGCTCTGCGCGTATTGTCAGAGCCTTTCATGGGTGGAATTTCTGTCCCGTCGTATTATTTTTTACCGAAACGAAGCAGCAGGGCCGAGAAGCTTATGAACAGGTAGCCGAGCAGTTCGCTGGATTCCTCAATGGCATTTTTGGCCGTGCGCCATTCTCCATCCGGCAGCAGGGGTTTCCACAGCATTCCCATGCCGAAAAGTCTGGAGTAGGCAAGGACGATGACCATGCCCACCAGCAGCACGGTGAAGTAGCGCCATTGGACGAAGCGGGCCAGCGCGGCCACGGTGGCCCGGAATGTGATGCCTGCATAGGCCGTGCAGGAGATGGCGAGGGTCAGCGCAGGCCACTTCCAGCAGCCGTGGGACAGCATGTCGAGGTAATAGTCCTGCTCGCGTATGAGCATGCAGCCGATAAAACCGCCTGTCAGGACCAGAGCTCCGCGCATATCGGGACAACGACGGGCTTCAAGAAAGAATATCACCGAACTTATGAGCAGCAGCAGCGTCTGGATGAGTTCTGTCGGGCCTGCTTCGGAGAAGGGATCCTCGCACATGGTGTCCCACCAGAAAATGAGAAACAGCGCGATGATGCCGAGACCGAGCAGAAAAAGAAGTCGGAAGGCTCCGGCAATGGTTTTGAGATCGGTCAGAAGTTCGGTTTGCGGTGCGGAAAAGCGTATGTTCATGGTAAAACTCGTCTCCGGAGCGTTGCAGAGAAAAGTTGTTTCTGCAGGGAGCTTGCGGGAAATCGTATCCGGGGCGCCGTACGATTTCATGCCTTGCGGAAAACGGCGCAGAAGGAACGCGTCTGCGATAGGATCCGTCATCACGGTGTGGTGACGGAGATTGGGAAGGACTCTCGCCTTGCGATAACGATTTGTCAAGTTTTTTTGCCGAAGAGCAGAAGAACTTTTCCTGTTGTTGACCGTTAAAAAGCTTCCCGGAAGCATTCTGCCGCACAGACGGAACACTTCCGGGAAGCTTTGGTGAACTTTGAAACGAAACTACGCTTTTTTCGTGGCGATGTATTGTACGAGAAGCGGCAGGGCCACCCCGCAGGCGCAGGTGAAGGCGGCGAGCAGCACCATGCCGTCCACGGCAGGGGGAAGTGAGGGCAGGGCGTTCTCATGCCAGGGCCACACCGTACGCAAAGAGCCCGCCATGACGCCGATGAGCAGTGCGTTCGTCTGCGTCGGGTAGCGCTTGAAGCAGGCGGACAGGACGCGGCTGAAGCTCATCAGACCGCAGACGCCTCCGGAGATGAAGGTGAGAAGCACCGCGAGGTCGAGATGCACAACCGCTGAGAGAATGTAGGCGTACTGCCCCATGATGACCAGCATGAAGGAGCCGGAGATGCCGGGCAGTATCATGGCGCACAGGGCGATGAATCCCGCAAGGAAGATGTGGGGCAGCGCGTGCGAGGCGCTCATGGCCTCGGCTCCGGTGACGAACCATGCGCCTGCCGCGCCGAGAACCAGGAGCACGGTATTGGCGGCGTTCAGGCGCTGTCCTTTCATCATGAGCAGAATGGAGGAGACGATGAGTCCGAAGAAAAAGGCCCACAGCGCCTGCGGCCATGTGTGCAGAAGGTAGAGCGTGAGGCGTGCAAGGCTGAAGATGGAGGTGATGATGCCCGCAAGCAGCGGCAGCAGGAATCCCCACGGTATGAGCGTAAGGGCCTGTTTCCATTTCCCCGAGAAAAAGAGTCGGAAAAAGGTGGAATTGAAGGCCTTGATGCCGTTCAGAAGCTGGTCGTAGATGCCGGTGATGAAGGCTATGGTACCTCCCGAAACGCCGGGGACGACGTCGGCCGCACCCATGGCCAGTCCGCAGAGAAGGTAGCGCAGTTTTTCTCTCATGCCTGCTCCTCGTGCGCAAAGCGTACGCGAAGGGCGCGGCGTTCGGGGATTCTTCGATAGCGCAGGGCGGGAAAACCTACCATCAGACCCGCCATGGGCCGAAGCTTCTCGTCCACGTCCATGGCCCGGCGCACACGCTCATCCAGCGCTGCTGCCCGCATGGCGTATCCGGCCCAGCATGCGCCGAGACCCATGGCAGGCAGCAGCAGATCGAGGGCGGCGACGGCGATGGAGCAGTTGACGATATCAAGGTCGTAGGTCCCTTCTGCACAGGCGAAGACCGCGCAGGGAGCTCCGCGGAATATCGGGTCCTCGCCCCTGTCGTGAGCGGCGACAAGTGCGGCCATGCTTTTTTCGCTGCGGAAAAGATTCACCATGGCGTCGGCCGCGCGGCGCAGGGCCGGGCGGCCTTCCAGTACCAGCCAGCGCACGTTTTCCAGATTCTTGCCCGTAGGGGCGTAGCGGACGATGTCCAGAGCCTGAAGCAGTGTTTCGCGCGGTACGCTCTCGTCCTTGAAGGCGCGGATGGAACGTCTGCCGCGTATGAGCGCGGCAAGGCTTTCCGCGGCAGGAAAATCCTGTACAGGGGAAAGAGTGTCCGGATCGGTACCGTTCAGATGAACGGCCCCGGCCGGACAGACGGCCGTGCACTGGCCGCAGCGCAGGCAGTATTCCTCATGCCGTACCGTCACGGCGTTCTCAACCATATGAAAGCAGTGCACCAGGCAGACGCGGGCGCACAGTCCGCACCGGATGCAGCGGGTGGAGTCTATGTGTATCATGGTGTTTCCTGAAGGTGTATGTTAGAAGAAGATTCGTTGCAGCATAGAGGAAAACGCAGCAAAGGGGAAGCTCCCCGAAGCGGCGGCAGAAGGCCCGGCCCGAACAGAAATGAGAAAAGGGATCCGGGTTCCATGTTCCATGAGAAGAGCCGGAAGATCGTTCTTTTCCTCCGCGGAATGCGTGCGTTTATGCTTGATGACAGAAGCAACCACAACGGCATATACCGTATCTGTTTCGGAAGATACAGGCCGAAGCTGCGTGAAACATCGTTGCCACAGATGAAGGACGACTGGCATGGAATCATTGACGCTTATCCTACTGGGAGCCGTAATCGCCGTTCTGGGTTTCATATGGGCGGTACTCTGCTGCATACATGCCCTGCTTCATAAAAAGGATTCCCAGTCTGCACTGGCTTGGGTGGCCTGCATCCTGCTTCTGCCCTTTCTCGGCAGTCTCGCCTACTCGCTTTTCGGTATCAGTCGGGCGGACAGTCTGGCCGGGCGACTTCTCGACGAAGCGGCCCGGAGGCAGGACTCTTCCGACCGCATGCTGGACAGAAAACTGGACAGGGAAGATGACGACGCGTTGCCGCAGGCATGGGAGGCCCTGAAGGTAGGGAAAGTCCTTACCGGCCGACCCATGATGCGCGGCAACAGACTGGAGCTTTTGAGAAACGGCGAGGAAGCCTATCCGGCCATGCTGGAGGCCATAGAGCAGGCGCAGCATATGGTCTGCCTCTCCACCTATATTTTTAAAGGGGACAGCACGGGACGCGCCTTTGCCGACGCTCTCGGACGTGCGGCAGAGCGGGGGGTGGACGTCAGGCTTATCGTGGACGGGCTTGGCGGCATGATATACTCCCTGCGCAAGCCGTGGAAAAAACTGCGCGAGCGGGGCGTAAAAATGCAGATGTTTCTTCCTCCGCGCCTTTTTCCGCCCATGCTGTCCGTGAATCTCCGTACGCACCGCAAGGTTCTGGCCTGTGACGGAACGGTGGCCTTTACCGGCGGCATGAACATAGGCGACCATCATCTGGTGACGCTGCCCGGCAAGGGGCGTGTGCAGGATATTCATTTCCGCTGTACCGGTCCTGTAGCGGCAAGGCTTCAGGAAGCATTTCTCATGGACTGGGCTTTCGTCAGCAGAATGCCTACTCCCCCTTCCGGGATGAGTCCTGAAGAAGCCGGAGAATCCCATTGCCGTCTTGTCTTCGACGGACTGGGCAGGGACAAGGAAAGCATCCATGAGCTTCTGTGCGGCGTCATTTCCTCGGCAAAACACCGTGTGACCATCTTTACTCCCTATTTCATTCCGCCGCGGGAACTGTCGGGGGTCATGGTGGCGGCCGTACAGCGCGGCGTAAGGGTTGACCTCGTTTTGCCGGAGAAAAACAACCTGTTCTATGTACATCGGGCTTCCCGGCGCTTTCAGGGGCAGCTGGTGAAAAAGGGTGTGCGCATCTGGTATCAGCCGCCGCCTTTTGCGCATACCAAGCTTCTGCTTGTGGATGACTGGTACGCGCTCTTCGGCTCGGCCAATCTTGACCCCCGCAGTCTTTTCCTCAATTTCGAGCTCAATGTGGAAGCGGCGGACCCTGCCTTTCAAAAAGAGCTGTCCCGATATGCGGAGGGGATTCTTTCCCTCTCGCGCAGGATGAGATGGGCCGATTATGAAAAGTGCGGTCTGTCCGTCAGGCTGCTTGATGCGCTGTGCTGGCTGTTCAGTCCGTACATCTGAGGCCTGTCCGGAGGAAAGGAACGTTTCTTTCCCCGGACGTTCGCTTGCGCCGGATGAGGTAACCGGCCGGGTAACTGCGCTCTGTCCGTCGGAGAGCCTCAGAGGACTCTTCAGCCAGCTCCATGCGGAAACGGAAAGCGCCCGTTCCGTGCCGGGCAATTTCAGGAAAAAGAGAAAGATAACGAAAGGAAATGTAAGATTTTTTTCGTTGACTTCAGCTCCGTATGCCCTATGTATCTGATATACGAAAAACGGCAACATTCAAGGAGCTGACCATGTCTCTGTTCGATATTCTCAACTCTCCCGAGCTCAAATCCACCATCGGTTCCTTTGCGGATAAGGCGAAGAGCACCGCTTCGGACATACAAGCTTCCACGCCCGGAGGGCTTGGGGGCCTTCTCGGCGCCGGTGCGGTAGGCGCGCTGCTTGGAACGTTCGCTTCCAAGCGCCTTTTGCGGGACGCCGCCCTGGTGGGGGCCGGAGCCGTTGTCTGGAATTTCTATCAGAAGTGGAGCCGGAGCGGAAATACCTCGCAGAACGACGCCCTCCCTGAGACGAACCGGACGTTTTCGGCAACATCCTTTTCTTCCGATACGGCAGCCATGCTCATGCTTCGTGCCATGGTGTACTCCGCAAGAGCGGACGGGCATATCGACGCAACAGAGCAGGCGCGCATCACCAGAGTGGTGGAGCAGATGTTTCCCGGCAGAGACGTATCAACGGTCATGAACGGTCTGATGACGGAGCCCATCCTGCCTTCGATGCTTGCGGAAGCCGTGCAGGCACCTGAGCAGGGGGAGGACGTGTATCGCCTTTCCTGCTTTATTGTGGACGTGGACCACTTCATGGAGAGAAGCTATCTGGATGCTCTTGCCGCGGCTCTGCACATTTCTCCGGAGCGGAAAGCCGTGCTTGAGCAGGAGGCCGCAGAGGCCGTGCAGAAGCTGCTGAACAACTAGGCTTGCAGACATTATTTGCAAGGGCGCAGCAGAACGTCCTTAATTTTTGGGAGAAAAGAGAATTTCAGAGAGAAGGCATTTTGTTTTGATGAAGAGAGCTTTTGGCAGACTCCTTTCCATTTCCTTTGCAAATTTGATGGCTATGATATACCGGACAATATGTTACTGAGCACGAGAGTGTTTCAATGTAGAATAGGACTATGCAGATAATGACTGATAGACATTATCTGCATAGTTCGAGCTATCAGCCAAACGTCTTTTTCAGCCAGGATTTTACTACTTTGTGTCCGTTATGGAGCCTGTGCCATAGAGAGTAGTGGGTGCTCACGCCTGCTTCGTTCAGATATCGTACAGCATCCTTCTCTGACATATTATTCATCAGTTTATTAGTATAGAAAGAGTTCCATTCTGAGGAGAAATCTTTCTCTATTCCTTCTTCTCTTGCGATACTATTAAGTATTGCACAGTATTTTTCACGTTCTTTTTTCATCTTCGCGATGGTTCGCTCTCGTATCTGTTGAGGGCTTACAGGCAGAGCAATAGCTTTTTTTACCGCTTCTGCAACACTTTCAGGCGTCGGATCCGTCCATATCACATAGTCTTCATCGAACATGGCGTCACGCCCGCCAATACTTTTTGTGGTAACGACAGGCAGACCGCAAAGCAGGTATTCCACAGCGGCAAAGCAAGCACCTTCTTCCTCGGAAAGAATGACACCACAGCGACTGGACGAAAGTGTTTCGCATACCTGATTCACGTCATATCTCGTCCAGTTCGTTCCGTCGAACTGGGGACAGATGAGATTCGGGCATGCCGCCTGCGCCCCTCCGGCATGGGGAAGGATGCGCTTTTCGTAATCATGATCTGACGGGTCAAGAAAGTAGGTAATCAGTGCACAGTTTTCCACATCACGCAGAAGCTCAAGTCTCTTGTAAGGTGCCATGCGTGAATTTGAAATGGCATTATACCGTTTTTCCACATCATGTATGGTATAGCTGTGCTCATCCAGCAGACCGTTTTGATTGCAGAGCTCAGAGCGTATTCCATATTCGCGAAGTAGAGTCAGTTCTTCGGGTTCATTGGCCAGAACGGTTACAATGAGCCATGGATATTTTTTTGCATGCCGATGATAGGATCTGGCAAAAGACTCGATTTTATTTTTCGGGCGGATGGACCAGTTGAGGGTCAGAACAAAATGAATATTTTTCCCCTTGCTGATATAGGGGGCAAGCTGCTTCAACGGCGAGAAAATATTGCCGAAGTTATAGCAGTGGAATATGAGCGGATATTGGGAAATTTTGTATAGTGAGGCCATCATACATTCCTTGTTATTGTGTGAGAATGATGGAAAGACCTGGGCACTGAGTGGCGCGGCTATACGTTGAACAGGAAGTTCATCATGTCGCCGTCTTTCACCACATAGTCCTTGCCTTCCACGCGCAGTACGCCCGCGGCGCGGCAGGCGGCTTCGGACTTGTGTTTCATGTAGTCCTCATAACTGATGACTTCGGCGCGGATGAAGCCCTTTTCAAAGTCGGTATGAATAACGCCAGCGGCCTGCGGGGCCTTCCAGCCCTGCTTGAACGTCCAGGCACGCACTTCCTTGGGGCCGGCGGTGAGGAAGCTGGCAAGGCCCAGCGTGTGGTAGCCCATGCGGATGATGTTCTCAAGACCGCTTTCCCTGATTCCGTAGGACTCCAGCATTTCCGCCTGTTCGGCGTCGGAGAGGCCCTGAAGTTCTTCTTCCAGGCGGGCGCATATCTTCACCAGTCCGCATCCCCGGCTTTCGGCCAGAGCGCGCAGGGCCAGCACATGGGCGTTGTCTTCTTCCAGGCCGGCCTCGTCCACGTTGGCGCAGTAGATGAACTTCTTGGCCGTGAGCAGGGAGAGTTCACGCCAGACCTGATGGAAGGGCTCGTTGAGTTCTGGCACGTCGAAGGCGGAGGCGGGCTTTCCTGCGCCAAGATGCGCCACCAGCGCTTCCAGCACGGGCTGGGCCTTCTGCATTTCCTTGTCGAACTTGGACTTCTTCTTCAGGCTTTCAAGGCGCTTTTCCGCGCTTTCAAGGTCTGCGAGAAGAAGCTCTGTTTCAATGGTATCCACGTCGCGCAGAGGATCGACGCTGCCGTCCACATGGGCGATGTTCTCATCGTCAAAGCAGCGTACCACTTCCACGATGGCGGCACATTCGCGGATATTGGCCAGAAACTGGTTGCCGAGGCCTTCGCCCTTGCTGGCGCCTCTGACCAGACCGGCGATATCCACGAAGTCCACGGTGGCGTAGATGGTTTTGGCGGGCTTGACGAGATCGGTGAGCGCATCGACGCGCTTGTCGGGCACGGCCACGGTGGCTTTGTTGGGCTCAATGGTGCAGAAGGGGTAGTTCGCGGCTTCGGCGTTCTGCGCCTTGGTCAGCGCATTGAACAGAGTGGACTTGCCCACGTTGGGCAGGCCGACGATTCCTAAACTCAGTGACATGACAAGACTCCGAAAAGGCGGGCTATCAGCCGCGCACGGCAATATGAAGGTTGGCCACGCCCAGCGTGAAGGGAATATGCTGAACAAAGGCGAAGCCCGCTTCGCGCAGTTCATCGCTGAAAGCCTCGGGCTTCGGGAAATTTGCAATGGTCTCGGCGAAGTAGTCGTAGGCCGAGGTGGAACGGCTTACCAGTCCGGCGAGTTTCGGCATGATACGCCGCAGATACCAGTGGTAGAAGGGACCGAAGACGGGCGTGGATACGGGCGCAAACTCCAGTATGCAGGCTCTGCCGCCCGGCACGAGAAGGCGGTGCATCTCGCGCAGAGCGGCCATGCGCGGGCGCACGTTGCGTATGCCGAAGGCTATGGTCACGGCGTCGGCGCATCCGTCGGGCAGGGGCATGTTGCGGGCGTCCGCCACCATGGTAATGACGCGCGAACGTTCGCTCTGGCGCATTTTCCGTTCCTTTCCGTACTGGAGCATGGGCTCGCAGATATCGGTGGCATACACGCGCAGCGACGGATAGCGGCGTACCAGCGCAAGGGAAACGTCGAGGGTGCCTGCCGCCATGTCGATGGCCGTCTTCGTGGGGCCGGGCACCACGGAGCGCACGAGATTACGTCTCCACCAGCAGTCGAGAAAGAGACTGAACACGCGGTTCTGCAGGTCGTACCACGGCGTCATGCGGCCGAACATTTCAGAGACGTTTCTGGTATGCTCGTCTTCAGGGCGGAGATTTTCACTCATCACGCCACTCCTTCCGTGTCGAGCTTTTCCCGTCCCTTGAGGGCCGTTTCCATGACCACGCGGTAGATGGAGGGAAAAATCTCCTCAAAATTGCTGGGGGACAGGCGCTGCGATTCGATGAACTTCACCGCGATTTCCTTGCTCACCTGCATGATTTCACGTTCCAGTTTTTCCATATCTGCTCCTGCGGCGTACCGCAAGTTGAAGGCAAAAACCCGCCTGTGGGGAATGGCCCCGGCCACCGCGGCTGGGAACCGGGCGGGTCAAAAAGACGGGAAGGGATGCCCCCCAGCCTTTTTATGTTGATGTCTGACCGGTGTTATTAAAATAGTCCCTTCAGCAGGTCTTCCCCCTGCTGAGCCTGTTCGGCGGCCTGCTGCATATCTTCCGGGTCGAAGTCTCCGTCGAGGGCGTCCATGCCGTATCCGGTTCCGGGCTCCGTCCCCTCGATGAAGGGCATGCTCATGCCGCCTGCATCGGCGAACACGATGCCGTCGGGCCGCGGGAAGTCTTCGGGCGGATAGGCCTTGAGCGCCTCCTTCGCATAGTAGAGGTAGGCGGGAAGTGCGGCGCCGGATCCCGTTTCGCCCCGGCCCATGGGCTGGAGCTGGTCGTAGCCTATGTAGGTGGCGGTAACAAGGTACGGCGTCACGGCGATGAACCAGGCGTCGTTTTCGTCGTTGGTGGTACCGGTCTTGCCGCCGAGAGGACGGCCGAGCGCCTTGGCCTTGCCGCCCGTGCCGAAGTTCACCACCCCCTTGAGCAGGTTGGCCATGACATAGGCGTTCTGCGGGGTAATGGCCTGCACGGACTCGGACTGACTTTCGTAGATGGTGTTGCCCCACGGTCCCTGAATGCTGGTGATGAAGCGCGGCGAGCTCACTTTGCCTTCGTTGGCAAAGGCCGTGTAGGCCTGTGCGAGATTGAGCGGCGACACCGCCACCGCGCCCAGACTGATGGCCAGCGTGGCCGGAAAGTCGGGGGTGAGGCGCAGAGCCTTGGCCCGGGCGATGATGTGCTCCACCCCCATCTGCTGCGCCACGCGGACGGTACAGAGATTGCGCGAGCGGGCAAGCGCCCGGTACAGGGGCATGGGACCGTCGAACTTGCCGTCGTCGTTGCGGGGACGCCAGGCCTTTTTCGTCCATTTGTCGATGAGGATGATGGGGGCGTCGAGCAGCATGGAGGCAGGCGTGAAGCCGTTGTCCAGCGCGGCGGAATAGACGATGGGCTTGAAGGAGGAGCCCGGCTGACGCTGAGCCTGGGTGACGCGGTTGAACTGCGAGCCGCCGCTGCCGAAGGCGTAGCCGCCCACCATGGCCACCACGTCGCCGCTTTCCGGCTCGATGGACACCATGGCGCCCTGCACGTCGGGATACTGCTGCAGGCGCAGAGCGATGACCGGTTCATGTGACCGGAGGTCGGCGTCCTTCACTCCTGCGGGAGCTTCCACCACGTTTTTGGCGGTCGTTTTTTGGGCGGTATTCTTCTTTGCGGGAGCGGTCGTGTCGCGGGAAACCCAGATGACGTCGCCGGGTTTGACTACCTTGGTGGCGTCGCGTATCACGACCGCGGTGACGGAACCGGCCACGCGCTTGTTGGGCTTGCGCGCCCAGTTCATGGTGCGCACGCTGACATAGCCGCGCTGGTTTTCGGAAAGGAGCACTTCAGCCCCGGACTTGGTGACGCCCGTCACCAGAGCAAGAGCCCAGCCGTCGCTGTCGAGGTCGGAGAGTTTAAAGTCCTTCTTCTGAAGAAATTCCTTGTATTCCGAAGGCTCCAGATGCTTTACGGGGCCGAGCCAGCCGTGACGCTTGGTGGCGTCCTCAAGTCCGTGACGGAGTCCTTCGTTGGCGGCCTTCTGCTGCACGGGGTCCATGGCCGTATGTACGGTGAGACCGAGCTCATAGACGGCGTCTTCGCCGTACAGGCCGAAGTCATAGCCGTTTTTCTTGCAGTTCTCTTCCGAGAACATCTCCACGAGCAGGCGGCGCACCTCTTCCAGATACCATCCCCCGTCAGGGTTGGAAGACTGCATGGCTTTGTATTCCAGTTTCTGGTTGATGGCCGCGTCATACTCGGCATCGTTTATCCAGCCGAGATCGCGCATGCGGCGCAGCACATGGCGCTGCCTGTTTTCGGCGGCGGAGGGATTGCGATAGGGATTGTAGGCCGAAGGCGATTGGCCGAGGCCTGCGATGAGGGCTGCTTCGGCAATGGTGAGGTCTTTGGCGTTCTTGGCGAAATAGACGCGGGCGGCCGCTTCCACGCCGTAGGCGTTGTTGCCCAGGAATATCTGGTTGATGTAGAGGTTGAGGATGTCGTCCTTGCTGAGCTGCTTTTCCAGTCTGTAGGCAAGGATGGCTTCCTTGAGCTTGCGCTCATAGCTCTTTTCAGGTGTGAGCATGAGGCGCTTGACCACCTGCTGCGTGATGGTGCTGCCGCCCTGCCTTGTGCCGCCGTGCTGGAAGTTGGCGATGGCCGCGCGGATGATGGCTTTAATGTCCACGCCGGGATGGTTGTAGAACTGGTCGTCCTCCACGGCGAGGAAGGCCTGCGGAACGAACTTCGGCAACTGGTCGAGGGTGACGAGGAAGCGGCGTTCGCGGTAGAGCTGCCCGATGACGCTGCCGTCACGGGCAAGCACGGTGGTCACCAGCGGGGGACGATAGTCGGCAATCTTGCTGAAGCTCGGCAGATCGTCGGCCACCCACTGATAGAGCATGTAGCCGCCGCCGGCCGCACCCAGAACTCCCAGCAGGATGAGCATGCCGAAGAAGTAAAGGATGGTACCGAGACAGCCGCGCCGCTTCTTCGACTTCTTTCCGTTTTTCCGGGAAGAACCGGACCCTTCCAGAGAAAGCATGTCGTCATCGGAAGCCTCTTTAGAGGTTGCCGACGAAGCCTTTTTCTTGCCGACGATTTCGGATGCGTTGAGCTCGAGCAGTCCGTCGTCGCTGTTCCAGTCTTTATCGCTCATGGCAGTGTGGGATACGTCCCGAAGTATCGTTGTTGAAGAACTCGCCGGAGTCCATGCACGGCTCCGGCCTTTTCAGGTCGTTTCGAGGTGACTACGCCTGACCGAGGAAGCGGGAAAGGGCTTCATTGACCAGCGCGGGGTTGGCCTTGCCGCGCATTTCCCGCATGACCTGCCCGACGAAGAAGCTGATGAGCTTCGTCTTGCCGCCTCTGTAGGCTTCCACTTCGGCCGGGTTTGCGGCCAGCACTTTCTGTACGGCGGCGTCGATGGCGCCCGTGTCGGAAACCTGCACGAGATCGCGTTCCTTCACCAGGGCGGCGGGCATGGTGTCGCCTTTCATGAGCTCGGGGAAAATGTCTGCGGCGATTTTTGCGGAAATGGTCCCGTTGCCGATAAGGGTTACGAGTTCGGAGACGGCTTCTGCGGACATTCTGATGTCCGCGCTGCTGATACCGGTCTGGTTGATTTCGCGCATCATCATGCCGAGCATGATGTTGGCCACCTTCTTGGGCTGGGAAGAAAGCACGGCGGCCTTTTCAAAGAGTGCGGCCAGATGCGGGTCGGCGCAGAGCTGCTCGGCGTCCTGTTCGGGGAGTTGAAAGTCGCCCATGTAGCGGGCCATGCGCGCTTCCGGCAGTTCCGGCTGCGTGGCGGCCCACTCGGCGAGCTCCTCGTCGGTGATGACCACAGGCAGCAGATCGGGATCGGGAAAATAGCGGTAGTCCTGCGCGTCTTCCTTGCTGCGCATGGGCGCGGTGATGTTGCGACTCGCGTCATACAGGCGGGTTTCCTGCACTACTTTCTCGCCGTCGTCGAGCACGTCGGACTGCCGGGCGATTTCAAATTCGATGGCGCGCTGCACGTTGCGGAAGGAATTGAGGTTTTTGAGCTCGGTGCGGGTGCCGAGTTTCGTTTCCCCGCGCGGACGGATGGAAACGTTGGCGTCGCAGCGGAAGCATCCTTCCTCCATGTTGCCGTTGCTGATGCCGAGACTCACCACCATGGCGTGCAGTTTCCTGAGGTAGGCCACGGCCTCCTCAGCGCTGCGCAGGTCGGGCTCGCTCACGATTTCTATGAGCGGGGTTCCGGCGCGGTTCAAATCCACATAACTTACGTTCTCGCCCTGGGGATGGATGTTCTTGCCGGCATCGTCCTCCATGTGTATGCGCGTGATGCCGATGCGGCGCTTCTGCCCGTTCACCGTGATGTCCAGCCAGCCGTGTTCGCAGAGCGGCAGCTCGAACTGGGAAATCTGGTAGTCCTTGGGCATGTCGGGGTAGAAGTAGTTCTTGCGGGCGAACTGCGAGCGCTGATTGATGGTCGCGTGAATGGCCAGCGCCATGCGGGTGGCGTATTCCACGGCCTTGCGGTTCAGCACGGGCAGAACGCCGGGCATGCCGGAACAGACTTCGCAGACATTGGTGTTCGGCGCGTCGCCGAAGGAGTTGGGGCAGGCACAGAAAAGCTTGCTGGCAGTGGCCAGATGCACATGTACTTCCAGGCCTATGACAGCTTCATATGCAGACATGGGTACTTCCTTGATGGTAGCTGGTAAGAAGACCTCCCGAAAGAGGAATTTTTACTGCTATCATTAAAAGGGCCGGGGCTCAAGTCCGGGGCCTCCGGGGAGTGGTGCGGGAGAGTGCGGAAACGAGTCGTTGAAGGGAAGGCAGGCTACGGCGTGCGCTCTGTACGGCGAAGCGCATGAGAGCTGAACAGCGGAAGGTTTCCTCAGTGTTTGTGAGGCGTTCTGAGGGCGCGGGGCGGCTGCAATGCGGCGTCATTTTTCTGTGGAAGGGGCGTCAAGTCGTTTTTCCTCCGATGTTCGACGAAACGCCGGAGCACATGTCGGAGGAAACATGCTGAGGCGCAGGCGGAAAAGGCCGCGTTTTGTCCGGCATACGGAAAGGAGGATATTCACGGAGATCGGAAGAAAGGCGCGGCGTTTTGTCCTGATGGAAGGAGACGAAAGGAGGCAGGGGGTGCAGAGGAATGGCCTTTTCTGCGCGAGGCTGCGGGCATGACGGGGCGGCAGCGCACACGCTGCCGGGAAGGAGGGATGAAACGCCCGAGTCAGTGTTTTTCCTTTCTGCCCGGGCCGGAGGTGACGATACCGCGGTCGATGAGGCGGCGCAGGTACCAGTTCGAATCGCTTACCAGCATGTACAGCTGGTCGGGAACGCCCTGTATCTCCAGAATATCGCCGAATTCCAAGGGGAGGTTCTCCTGTCCGTCCACGGAAAGAAGGACCTGATCGCCCTGACGACAGGCTTCGAGATGGATGCGTGAGGAGGCGGGAAGAGCCAGCGGCGGGAAGCCCCCGGCGAAGGGACAGATGGGCGTGACGAGCTGGGCGTTCATGGAGGGAATGGTGAGCGGCCCTCCGGCGGAGGCTGTGTAGGCGGTGGAACCGAGCGGCGTGGATACGATGACGCCGTCGCAGCGCAGGGTGCTGAAATGAACGCCGTCGATATGCAGATCCAGGGATACCGCGCGGGCCACCACGCCGTGCGCGGTGACGACATCGTTGATGGCCACGCCTTCATTGCGCACGGTCAGGCTGCCTTCACGGCGTTGCAGGATGCGCCAGCGCAGGGTGAGATGACGTTCGAGTTCCCAGTGCCCCCGCAGCAGGCTGGAGAGCGGAGCAGCCCAGCCTTCGGCCGGAAGACCGGCAAGAAAGCCCACACGGCCGAAATTCATGCCCACAATCGGAGTGCGGATACCGGCCAGACGACGGGCCACGCCGACCATGGTCCCGTCGCCGCCGAGCACGAGCACAGCGTCTCTGGCGGCAGCTTCGGCGCGCATGGTCATGGCATCGGTGTTTGCGGAGAGCAGAACTCCGTCCACCTCCCTTTCGCGCAGCCACGGCAGAAGGGCGCGTCCGGTTTCTTCGGGCGGAAGGCTGTCCTTATGAAGTATGAGGAGACGGGAAATGGCGTGCATGAATCGTCCTTGCGGGCGGGGCGGTGTATCTGCAAAAGCATGCGTGTTCCGGCAGAGGTCGGAAACAAGAATGAAATTCTTGTACGCCAAAGGACAAGCGCATGCAACTGCCATTTTCCGCCGTGAGGAGACGGAAAAGATGTCCGGCCGCAGAGAACGCTCCATGTTTTCAGTCTGCTCTGGAAACAGAGCGATGTTTTCCCCGTGCAACGCATCGGAGAGTCGTCGGCGTTCTCTCCTGAAACACAGGCATGGAAACGAGAGAAGAAGAGGAACTTCCGAACGCATCGGTAAGAACGGTGTACGGCAGGATCCGGAAGCTGACATGCCCGGATGTCGGGAAAAGAGCTGTTTCCGGGGAGCTGCCTCTGCATCCCGGCAAGGGTTGATGAGGGAAACGGCGAAGGGAACGGCAGAGGAGGCATTGCCGTTCAGGCTCCGGGCATCCGTCAGAAGAACGGATGCCCTGAAGGGGATCGCTGTTGAAATGTCACGGGCCGATGTGGTTCGGCGCGCTGCCCGCCGGTTGTTCAGACCGGCTCCGGCAGAAAACTTTTCGTCTTTCTGGCCGGCCGGACGCAGCATGGCAGAGCCGTATATACGCCGGACTTGTACGACATGGCTTTTCTGAAA
Source organism: uncultured Desulfovibrionaceae bacterium (assembly GCA_949297645.1). Classification (GTDB taxonomy): domain Bacteria; phylum Desulfobacterota; class Desulfovibrionia; order Desulfovibrionales; family Desulfovibrionaceae; genus Mailhella. Next base: position 5,202 of record CASFUJ010000009.1, on the reverse strand, counting down.
GAATGTTCGATGTTCAGTCTCATCAGGTCACGCGCAGGCCGAGCATGACCTGATGAACGTAGTTTTCCTTCACGCACAGAGTAAGCGGGGCTTTCCATGCGTCCACCTTCGTCCGCCATGAGAAAGCGATAGCCGAAGTCGGCGGAGACGGATTCGGTGAAGGCATGGGAGAAGCCGAGTCCGACCTGACCGGCGAAGCCGGCATCCGTATCGTGCCAGGATTCCGAGAAAGCGCGGGGAGTTGTGAGCTGTCCTTCCGTTTTCAGAAAGGCGACACCGGCGCCGAAGCCGACATAGGGGGGAAAAACCGTTCCATTCCGTGATGTCCCAATATACGTTGGGCAAGGAGCGTCTGAATACCGACCTCAGCCTTCGTGAAGTCCAGAGACGAGATACCCTCCGGAACGGAGGTCTCTGCCCGGTGTGCTGGATATTCAGAGCGAATTTGGGGGCAATGTAAAGCCCGGTCAGCTCTCCGGACGAAGAGATGCCGGGCATGAGCACGACTGCAGCGGCCGCAAGAGAGAAGGGATTTTTTCATGATAATACCTCAATAAAATTTGAGATGTTTTCGAGCAACAATTTATTTCACAAATAACAAAAAATATGAGCGGAAAACAACATTCGCCTTAAATATGGTTGCGAACCATTGCTGCACAATGATTCAGGCATGTTGCATTTTCTTGACGGGGAACGCTTTTTCCGAAAAAAAGGCGGAAATTGTCCGCGGCCTCTTGCCGAAAGGTCGTTGCGCGTTATTCTCTGTAGGAGCTTCCTGCAGCTCCAGGGGCGGCATTGTCAGCCCGGGAGCTTTGGAGTATGGTTCCTTCTCTGGAAATATTGCGGCGGCAGCCGCTTACATCAAGTGTGATGGAGCATTATGAAGACTGCTTTTGAAATCATCCACGAACATGCGGAAGAAGGTGCGAATCTGCGCCGCCGTTTTCTGGCCGACTGCGCGTCCGTTCTTGATGCCGCGTCCCGCCGCATGGCAGGCTGTCTTGCGGATGGCGGGAAGATTCTCGTCTGCGGAAACGGCGGCAGCGCCGCCGATGCTCAGCACATGACGGGCGAACTTCTGGGGCGCTTTCTCATGGAGCGGCCCTCGCTTCCCGCCGTGGCGCTTACGGTGGACACGTCCACGCTTACCGCCGTGGGCAACGACTACGGTTACGAGGACGTTTTTTCCCGGCAGGTGAGCGGACTCGGCCGTCCCGGAGACGTGCTGGTGGCGTTTTCCACCTCGGGCAACAGCGCCAACGTCATAAAGGCCGTCGAAGCCGCCCGGAATGCGGGCATGACGGTGGTGGGACTCACCGGCAGAGGAGGGGGCAGAATGGCCGACATGTGCGACTACCTGCTTGATGTTCCCCATACGCACACCCCTCTCATTCAGGAAATGCACGAAGCCTGCATGCACCTTCTGTGCCAGCTCATCGACCATTATCTCTTCGAGAATGCTCAGGCCCTCCGCGAGGGCCGAAAAGGAGTCTGATACCATGCCTATCTACGAGTATCGCTGCAAGGCCTGCAACCATACGTTTGAGGATCTTGTCTTCGGCGATGAAACGCCTTCCTGCCCGAAGTGCCATTCCGTGGAGACGGAAAAGATGCTTTCGCGCTGCTCCTGCCGTCTCGGCGGGGGAGCTCCCGATTCCTTCGACCTGCCTTCCGCGCCCGCCTCGGGCGGCTGCGCCGGCTGCTCCGGCGGCAACTGCGCAAGCTGCGGACACTAGGCTTTTCCGGGCAGCCGTATAGCGGCGGCCGCTTTTTTCGTTTTTGTCGTTTCCTTTCGGGAAACGTTTTTTCCGTGTACCGTCAGAGCGCTGTACCGATGATGCCGTCTGAGCGTTCCTGCGGGAGGAGACACACTGCGGCAAAGGCCGGTCTGTGCCTTCCTGTTCCGGCAACTCTGGAGTATCTATGAAAAAAGTAATTATTGCCACGCGCGGCAGTCAGCTTGCTCTGTGGCAGGCGGAACATATCAGACAGCGCCTCATGGCGTATCATGCCGGACTCGAAGTCGAACTGCTTGTTCTCAAAACAAAAGGCGACATCATTCTCGACGTGCCGCTGGCCAAGGTGGGGGGCAAGGGGCTTTTCGTCAAGGAAATCGAGGACGCGCTTTTGTCCGGCACTGCGGATATTGCGGTGCACAGCATGAAGGACGTGCCCATGGTCCTGCCAGAAGGACTCACGCTGGGCGCGGTTCCTGAAAGAGAAGTGTGCACCGATCTTTTCCTTTCCGAGCGTTACGACTCGCTTTCCGCGCTTCCTCCGGGGGCGAAGCTGGGGACAAGTTCTCTGCGCAGACAGGCTCAGGTTCTCTCCCTGCGGCCCGATATCGAGGTGGCCATGCTGCGCGGCAACGTGGAAACGCGCCTTCGCAAGATGAAGGAAGGACAGTACGACGCCATTATTCTCGCCCGTGCCGGAGTGAAGCGCCTCGGTCTCGGCGCGACGTTCCAGCAGGATTTGACGCCGCCGGACTTTCTGCCCGCCGTGGGGCAGGGAGCGCTGGGCGTGGAAATGCGTGAAGACAGGCAGGACGTGCGCGAGCTTCTCGCCTTTCTTGAGGATACGCCCACGCGCCTGTGCGTGACGGCGGAGCGTGCATTCCTGCGTCGGCTGGACGGCGGCTGTCAGGTGCCCATCGCGGCGCACGCCGCGCTGGAGGGCGAAGAGCTTGTGCTGAACGCGCTGGTAGCCGGAGTGGACGGCTCCAACGTGATCCGCGGCGCGAAGCGTGCCGCGGCTTCGCCGGAAGAGGCTGAACGCATGGGTGCGGCTCTTGCCGAGGAGCTTCTGGGCAGGGGAGCTGAAGCTGTTCTTGCCGAACTTTATGCCGGAGAAGAGGGATAACATGAGTCCTGCCCTTCGTACCGTTGCGCCGCTTTCTGCCGACCGTCTGCGCCCCAGCTGGCCCGTGGAGCGTATTCCGTGGGAAGACAGTCGCGCCATACCGCGGGGAGGACGCCGTCGTCCGGCGCAGCCCCGGGCGCTTGCCGCGCTGGAGCTGGCCGTGCATATCCGCAACTCCGGCTACAATGTTTATCTTTCCGGTTCGCCCGACCTGGGGCGCACCTATATGCTGTGCGACTTTCTCGAGCCGCTGGCGCGCAGGGAAGATACGCCGCCGGACGTTATCTATGTCAATAATTTCAGAGATGAAGACCGTCCCGTTATGATTCAGCTCCCCGCAGGGCAGGGCGTGCAGCTGCGCGATTCCCTGGCGGACGCTCTGCGTCAGCTTCGCGAGGAACTGCCTGCCAGACTGGACTCCGACCTTTTCCTGCGCAAGCGTCGTGCCGGTCGCGAGCGTTTCCGCGAAGAGCGCGCGGGCATGGTGAAGGAGCTGGAGGGTATGGCCGAGGCGCAGGGCTTTGCGCTGGATGCCGAGGAGCAGGGCGCGCTTTCGCTTTTTCCCATGCTGGAAGGCAAGAGACTGAGCGATGAGGAAGTGGCTCTTCTGGCTCCGCCGGAGAGACAGCAGTTCAAGCGCCGGGCCGACGAGCTTCTTCAGCGCATGGCTCCGCTGGTGCGCCGGATGGGAGAGCTGGAAAAGAGCTTTCAGAAAGGGGAACAGGCGCTGGAACGTGAGGCAGCGGAATATCTGCTGAACCGTCTTGTCGCGCCCGTAGCGGAAAAGGCCTGCCGTCTTTCCGGCTGCGAGGAGAAGACGGACGCGCTGCATACCTTTCTCGACGATGTGCGCGCCGACGTTCTCGAGCACCTTGAGCTCTTTCTGCCGCGCGAGACGCAGCCGTCCGTGCCCCACGCCGAAACTCCGCAGGAGCCGGATTTGTACCGGTACAGCGTGAACGTGGTGGTGGACAACAGCGGCATGCGCGGTGCGCCCGTGGTGGTGGAAGACCATCCGACCTACGGCAATCTTCTCGGCTGTGTGGAGCGGGAGTCGGAGATGGGCGCGCTGGTTACGGATTTTACGCTCATCAAGGCCGGGTCTCTGCACAGGGCCAACGGCGGCTATCTGGTGCTGCACGTGAGCGACGTGCTTTCCAACGGCCCCGCGTGGGAAGGACTCATGCGTGCCCTGCGTTCGGGGGTAGCCCGCATAGAGGACCCGGATTTCAACGATACCTCGCGGGTGAAGGGTATTGAGCCCGAACCCATGCCTTTGAATCTGAAGGTGATTCTGGTGGGCGAGGACGACTTGTACGAGCTTCTGCTGGAGCGTGACGAGCGTTTTGCCAAGCTGTTCAAGATAAAGGCGCAGATGGCTTCGGAAACGGAGCGTACGGCTCCGGCCGTGCGCGCGTGGCTCTGTCAGCTTGCGCGCATCATGGATGAAGCCGACCTGCTTCCCTTTGACCGTGAAACACTGGCCGGGCTGGTGGATCACGGTTCGGAGCTGTGCGAGGACCACCGCAAGCTCTCGCTGCGATTCCCGCTCATGCGCGAGACGCTCATCGAAGCTTCCGCCATGGCCGCCATGGCCGGCAGGGGCATGGTGGACAAGGCGAGCCTCGACGCGGCTCTGAGGGCGAGGAGGCATCGCTCCGACCTTGTGGAAGAGCTGTTCATGGAGGAATACGACCGCGAAGTCATCAAGCTGCGTACGTCGGGCGCGGAAGTCGGCTGTGTGAACGGTCTTGCCGTGACCACCAGCGGCGACTATGAGTTCGGTCTGCCCCATCAGATTTCCTGTACCGTGGGCGTCGGACACGGCGGCATCATCGACCTGGAGCGCGAGGCGGAACTCGGCGGTCCCATCCATACCAAGGCCATGATGATTCTGAAAAGTTATCTGGCCTCGCAGTTCGCCCACAACAAGCCGCTGGTGCTGTCCGGCAGTCTCTGCTTCGAGCAGAGCTATAACGGCATTGAGGGCGATTCCGCGTCCGGGGCGGAGCTGGCCGCGCTGCTTTCCGCCATTTCGGAAGTGCCCCTGCGTCTTTCCCTCGCCTTTACCGGCGCGGTGAGTCAGTCCGGTCAGATCATGGCCGTAGGCGGAGTGACGCGCAAGATCGAGGGCTTTTTCGAACTGTGCTCCCGTCGCGGCCTGACCGGCGAGCAGGGAGTCATTCTTCCGAAGGACAACGTGGAACATCTCATGCTGGATGAGCGGGTCATCAGCGCGGTGCGGAACGGCAAGTTCGCCATCTATCCCGTGACGCATATCGGGGAGGCTATGGAGCTTCTCACCGGCATGCCCGTGGGACGCCGCCGCAAGGACGGCTC